>JBDTEI010000187.1:0-10658 GCA_039922675.1 Microcoleus sp. | reverse complement strand
AACCTTTCTGCACAATTTAAAGCTATTGGTGAACCCCTCCCTACAGGATCTCGATCGGGCGTGCAAGATGTGAGTTTGATCTTTCAATGCCCTCTCCCCTCTCCCGTTCTCTGCCTCTCCCCCTTCGGACTCGCGCACCGGAAAGACGGGATTTATTCGTTAAAATAGGGTTAGCAATAATTTTTGTCAGCGCTGGGCGTAAATCTTCATAGGGGCAATTTGATGCAGGAACAGTTGATGGAAGCGATCGCACCTTATCGCGATCGAGTAGATTATCTAGAAGTTCGCCTCGAACAAAGCGAGTCAACGGCGATTAGTTTTCGTGGCCCTCAGTTAGATGGAGTCAACCGCAGTTTCAGTCTCGCAGGTGGCATCCGCGCCTGTCACAAAGGCGGCTGGAGTTTTGTAACTTTTAACGGTTTAGCTGAGTTAAAAGCTCGGATTTAAGAAGCTGTCGTGCAGTCTCGTTTAGTTGGCAGCGAAAAAACTGTACTAGCAGATGTCACGCCGATTCAAGATTATGTAGCGGTGGAATTGGGTCATGATCCGCGCTCTATTACTCTAGCAGAAAAACGCAAGTTGCTCGAATCTTACAACCAGTTGCTGTTAGATTACGACCCCCGAATTCAGACGACAATGGCCGGTTACAGCGATAGATTCGGGATTACTTATTTTGTGAATTCTCAAGGCACTTGTATCGCTCAAGAGCGTTTGGATGTGACGGGGCGCTTCGGGGCGATCGCCCGCGGTGAAGGCGGTGTCGTCCGTCAAGGGTTTGAGTCGATTCACTCGCGATCGGATTACGATGTCTTGAAAAATATTGAAGATCGTGTTAAGAGTGCGGCGGTTCGAGCTGTCAGCCAACTAGAGGCAAAACCGGTAAAAGGTGGTCAGTATCCGGTGATTTTAGACCCTTATTTGTCGGGGGTGTTTATTCACGAAGCTTTCGGTCATTTGTCAGAAGCAGACGGCATTTACGAAAACCCGAAAATGCAGGAATTGTTGACTTTGGGCAAGCCTGTGGCGATCGAACAATTGAACGTAATTGACGACGCAACTCTGCCGGGATTGCCGGGAACTCTCAAATACGACGACGAAGGCGTGCCCGCTCAGTGCAAGCATTTAATTAAAAATGGAGTTTTAGCAGCTCGGATGCACAATCGCGAGACTGCGGGCAAAATGGGCGAAGCTCCGACGGGAAATGCCAGGGCCCTGAGCGCTACTTTTATGCCTTTGGTGCGGATGACTAATACGGCGATCGAATCTGGCGCACATTCTTTTGATGAAATGGTGGGCGACATTGAGGAAGGAGTGTATGCAGTGCGGATGTTGGGAGGACAAACCAACGGCGAAATGTTTACCTTTGCGGCGGCGGAAGGCTTCATGATTCGCGACGGCAAATTGGCCGAACCGGTGAGCGATGTTACTTTAAGCGGCAACGTATTTCAGACTTTAAAGGATATTGAGTCGATCGGCAACGACTCAGTTTATGCCTATGGCGGGTGCGGTAAAGGCGGCCAAGGCGGTTTACCAGTCAGCGTCGGCGGCCCCCACCTGCGGATTAAAAATGTTGTAGTCGGAGGAAGATAATACCATTTTCGATTTCAGATTTTAGACTTCGGCTTGAGCGCTCAGTCGAAGGATTTTCGATTGGGATGACTTACTCCATAACGGTTTGAAACTGGTAAGTAGGTGGACATAAATAAATACAATAATGTCCGAAGAGAGGAACGAAGCAATCCCAGGGTTTTGGAATTACTTCCTTGTCTCTTCGGACAGGAAATATATATGTCCACATACTTATAAAAAATGTTGAGTTGTGAGTTTTGAACTCAACAGTTTTTATCCCCGTAAGGTTCTATAAGAGCGCACCCGAAGAAAGTTCAATAAAAAACCCGGTTTATTTTAGAAACCGGGTTTTTTGTATTAACTAAGAGAGGAGTTAAAAATAACGAAGTATCGGTTGCGGGAATTCTGCATTTCTCGCACAACCTTCTAAACCAAACTACGGGAAAATTTTAGTTGCAGCTTCTTAAAGCTGTTTCATCTCGTCTTCAAGCACCCGAACCAAATCTTGGTTACCGCTGGCTCTGGCTACTTCGATGCGGTGTATCAGTTGCTTGTGAATGTTAGCGCGGTGGGTTTCAGCGATTTTTTGTACGTTTTGACGATTTGTGTTCATGGTGGACGTTCCTTATATTTAATTTGGTGTACCTGCTACTTCTTTAATATAGCGCTAAATTTCAAAAAGTATCGAAATTTACAAAAAGTTTACATGGATTGACCGATCGACCACAATATTTCATACTATTTGCTATAAGTCAATAGCGATATATTGACAATCCCCATAATCTATCTAAATATATAGACGCGGGCAAGTAGGGACACGGCACTGCGCTCCGCCTTGTCAACAACCAGCTCAAACCTAATGCTGGCCTTCGGTATAGCGATTAAAGCCAGATCCCCCTAGCCGATGGCGGGCACTCTTGGCACCGCCCCTACGAATGGGGGGACAGGATTTCGATCAAATTCCCCTGACTATCCGGGGGATGCGAGGGAGCTCTGGCAAGAGGCTACAAACAAGATTTATCAAGGGTTTTAGGTGATTATTGACACAACGGAGGCATTGTTGTTTCCCTACCCGGATATGCGACTTTTAACAGATGGTGTTACATTTGTGCGATCGTCCCCAGCGCCTCTATCAACTGCTGAAGGTGTGCGAGCTCGTGAGTTGCCATCAGCGAAATCCGAATTCGGCTGACGCTGACAGTCGGAGGCCGAATCGCCACAGCAAAAATACCCATTTCCTTGAGTTTGCTGCTAACGGTTAAAGCTGTGGCTGCATCTTTTAACGGCAGACTGAAAATTGGAGAGAGGGAATTGCTAATTGGTAATTGGCGATGGGTAATCGCGCCATATTTGAAAGTTTCAATATTTTGCTGCAACCGCACTCGGCGTTCTGGTTCTTGCTGTACAATTCTCACAGATTCCAAAGCAGCCGCCGTGTCAGCAGGCGTTAATGCTGTAGTATAAATCCAAGTCGCTGCTCGATTGCGGAGAAAGTCAATTAAAGCAGCAGAACCCGCAACGTAGCCGCCCAAACTTCCCAAAGCTTTGCTAAGCGTGCCAACTTGAATTAGTGGCAATCCCGTACACCCGAAATGTTCTGCGCAACCGGCACCGCTAGCACCGAAAACTCCTGTAGCGTGAGCTTCATCTACTAATACCATACAGTTAAATTGCTCGCCCAAAGCTAACAACTGCGGCAGCGGACACAAGTCCCCATCCATGCTAAAGACGCTATCGGTAATAATTAAACACTTCCGGTATTTGGCCCGATTTTGCTCTAGCTTGGCTTTTAAATCCTCAAGATGGCAATGATTGTACTCTAGCGTTGTTGCACCGCTGAGTGTGGCTCCGTTTTTCAGGCTCGAATGGTTGTACTTGTCAGATAATATCAAATCGCGCTTGCCGACAATTGATGCGATCGCCCCTAAATTCGCTAAATATCCCGAACTGAATACTAAAGCATCTTCAGTTTGTTTTAAATTAGCTATAGCCAGTTCTAGCTGTCGGTGCAAATCGCGGTGTCCGCTGACTAACCTTGAACCCGTCGCACCGGTACCAAATTCCTTTGTTGCAGCAATAGATGCTTGAATCAACCTGTCATCGCCGGCAAGTCCCAGATAATCGTTGCTGGCAAAGTTAATCAGCCGGCGGCTTGCTAACTTTACCACAGGCCCGGGGCAGCTTTCGATCGATTGTGGCGATCGGTACCAATCGGCCCGGCGAACGGTGTCCAGGGATTTCTCTATCCAAGCGTAAGGGTCTGCGTTCATATTGGAAAGCGATCGGGTAATAAGTTATATTAGCGGGTGATCAGTTCCTCCGCATCACCGAAGCATATGCCACTCACTAAAAAATACAGATTAGTCACCCGCAGCGATTTTGACGGTCTTGTCTGTGCCGTTTTACTCAAAGAACTCGATTTGATCGACGAGATTAAATTCGTGCATCCTAAAGATATGCAAGACGGAAAAATCGACGTAACAAATAACGATATTACCACCAATTTACCCTATGTTGAGGGAGTGCATCTAGCCTTCGACCACCATTTCAGCGAAACTCTCAGACACGAAAAAATCAAAATCAATCACATCATCGACCCCTATGCAGCTTCAGCAGCTAGGGTGCTGTACAAATATTATGGAGGCAAAGCAAAGTTTCCCAATATTTCCGAGGAAATGATGGCGGCAGTTGACAAATCAGATTCCGCTCAATTTGCCAAAGAAGAGGTTTTGGACCCGGAAAAATGGGTGCTGTTAAACTTCTTGATGGATGCTAGAACTGGGTTGGGCAGGTTTAAAGAATTTACCGTTTCCAACTATCAATTAATGATGCAGTTAATCGATTACTGCAAAAATCATACTATCCACTCAATTTTGCAGCTTCCTGATGTGAACGAAAGAGTAGACCTTTACTTCGAGCAATCAGAAAAATTCAAAGAGCAAATACAGCGCTGCGCCCAAGTTTATGATAAATTAGTTGTTTTGGATTTGCGCAACGAAGATGTGATTTATGCGGGTAATCGTTTTGTACTTTATGCTTTGTTCCCCGAGTGCAATATCTCGATTCACGCACTGTGGGGACTGAAGCAACAAAACACTGTTTTCGCCGTTGGCAAGTCAATCTTTAACAAAACTTCTCAAACTAATATTGGGGAGTTAATGTTAAGATATGGCGGCGGCGGGCACAAGAATGCCGGAACTTGTCAGATTGATAATGATCAAGCTAGTAAAGTTTTGAAAGAGCTAATTGCCCAGATTGAGCAAAATGGTTAAATTAGCTTGATCTTTTTTGCAGTCAGGACTTGAGTCTTTGATTATTTGAACTTTTAGAACTGAACTCCTTGCTACAAACGGGAATTTTCAGGACTGAAGTCCTTACTGCTAGCGGGAGTTTACTCCTCAATGTGTGGGGGTTGCGGGTTCGGAGCGTTGAGATTTTCTGCACTCTTGCCTTTGACTGGTGGCAAAGGGTCTACTAAACCCATATCAAAAGCCACATCTGGTAAATCAGCGGCGTTATAATTTCCTGGTTCAAACAATCGCCCAGGAGTAAAACAAGGCTGCTTCAATCTTACCACTTCGCTAGGTGAAAACATTCCCCTAAACATTTTGCGTTCGAGTCCCATAATTTCCGCTCCTAAAACAACTCTCGCATTAATCTTAGCAATTTTTTGCCCGTCGCTTCCCAATTAAATAAATCCGCCGTCTCTCTAGCTTTTTGAGCTACCTGAAAACGCATCGGATCTTCAACAATTTTTCGCAACTGTTCGCGAACAGACTGAACATTTGGTTCTGCCCAATGAGGAGCATTTCTGATTTTTAGATACTGAGTATCGTAACATTCTCCGACGGGAATTAGATCGTAAGCAATGGGATAGCAGTTAGCTGTGTTGGCGTACTCAGTCGGGCCGCCGTACATAGTCATAGCGACGGGTAAACCCGCAGCAAAGGCATCCAAAATTTTGATCGCAAAACCTTCGCCTCGAAATGGAGCTAAAACAGCATCGGCTGATAAGTATAAATCAGCTAGTTCAGCTTTGGTAAAAAATTTAGGTTTTACGTAAATTTTTGACTTGGACTTGCCGAATTGCTTTTCGATATTTACGATATGTTCTCCTATGACATCAGGATTTTTGCCGCCATCTTTGATAATTAACTCTACCTTAGGATCATCTTTAAATTCTTGATAAAATGCTTGAATGGCGAGATCCGTGCCAAATCTATACAAATCATAAGAATTGGTCATGTGCAGAATATATTTTACATCGTTTTTAGTTTTATGCGGTTTGGGAGAAGAGAGTTGCGAGATTAAAGGATTGAAACCTAGAGGTATGACTGAGACTTTTTGGCTGGGACAGCCAGCTTTGATTAAAACGTTTTTAGAATATTCGCTTACGGCTAGAATGTGGGATGAATTGTTGACAGCATCGTAAATCCAGTAATCATAATCATCATCGTTTTTGGCGAATTCGTAATTGATTGCAAAAAATTCTAAGTTGAGGTGTCCTTTGAGTTCTTTGAGAAAATAAGGTTTCCAGTAATGAGACCATTTGATCTGAAATAAATCTGATGGAGCGGTGTTCATCCACTTCGCTAGCAGGTGGTTTTCTTCGTCTGTGGAATTGCGGGTGACGTGGGAGGCAATTGTTGAAGGTTCGACAGAAATAGGAATTCCCATTTTGTCTAAGGTTGTCGCCAGTGATAGGGTAATATCGGCGAAGGAATTAAAGTGTTGAAAGCCGACGTTAAAGTGAACCATAATGAAGGAAGAAGGAAGAGGGAAGAAGGAAGAAGGAAGAGGGAAGAGGGAATAAGTTAGTTATTGTAGGGTGCGTCAGGTGAGAAAGTGGCGATCGCCTACTCAAGAATTTACCCCGCTAAGCACCCTAGGGTTTGTTACAAAATCAATCGGTGCGCAGTGTACACCCTACAAACTTTAATCCCCGATCGCAAATCGCAAATGGTATGATTTTTCTAGGATGCCGATCGCACTAAAATAACTGTACAGTCGCACCCGCGCGCCACAGCTTCCGGGATGTTCCCCTGAATCACCTGTTTCAGCAGCCCTTCTCGGCTCGCTCCCAGGACGATCGCATCGCACTGATCGTTCTGAGCCAAATCAATTAAAGCATCAGAAACCGATGTAGCGCAAACCGCAGTCGCGATTACCGAACAGCTAACCCGCCGCTTGAGAAAATCCGTCGCTTGCTTTAATTCGTCGCGCGAGGGTTCTGCAACAGAAGGCTGGTGAATTTGACACAATTTAATCTCCGGTACTGCACTCGCAGCCACTAAAGCAGGTAGCAGGCGCAAAGCTGTAGCTTGTTTGTAACTGCCGCGAATTGGGACTAACCAGCGCCGCAAGCTCATCAGCGTGTGCAGTCCCAATTCTGGCACCGGAATGTCGGAATTCGGCGGCGAAAGTTCTGTCTCAGGAGTCGCTGATGAACTTGATGCGGCCAATGTAGAATTTTCTGCCTCATCAACTTTTGCGGCATTTAACGGCCATTCTTTAGAGGCATATTCCCCCGCGTCGCTCCCGGCTGAAAACACATTTTTCTGGCTTTTTAGTAATATTTTTTTGCTCCACTTCACTAAAACTACCTCGCAACCAGCTTGCCGAATTACGGTATCTACAACATCACCAAAAATGCGTTCTCTTGTGGATAATTCGCCTTGCCAGCCCATTAAAATTAAATCTATGTGTCGCTCCTTAATCGTCTCCAAAATCGCGTTAGGTACGTCGTGAGCTACCCGGATTTGGGTGTGTACTGGCAAGTTCCAATTGCGAATTGTTCGCTCGGCTTGTTGTAGGAGGCGACGGCTTTTTGTAGTCCGCACTGCGCTTTCTGAGGGGGAACTGTTGCGCGGTACGATGATGATTTGCAGGCATTCTAGTTCGTAATTGCGATCGCGCGCAATGGCCGCCGCCAGCCGCAGCAAAGCCGGCGCTGTTTGCGGGTTGGAAAGTGGCACTAACAGCCGGCCGTTGCCGACTTGGGGAGCTTTGGTTTGATACACTACATAGGAAGGTTCTGGATGCGGGCCCTGGGTTGTTTCTCCGCTGAGGCGATCGGATTCAATTCGGATAATGTCGCTGCGGGTAATAATTCCGACCAAATGGCGGCCTTCTACTACCGGCAAGCGGCTGAGATGGTAGCGGTTGAGCCTGTGCAAAACTTCGCTTAAAGTATCGGTTGCTTTTACCGTAATTGGCTGTGCAGTCATAAATTCTTTCAGCAGGGAGTTACCGGAAAAATTGCGATTGCTGGCATTGGCTAAATCGGTTTGGCTGACAATTCCCACTAATTTACCGCCGTCTACTACTGGAAAGCCTCGGTGGTGCGATCGCGAAAAAGCCTGCATCACTTCATCCAGAGTCAGCAGGCTCGACAGAGTTTCAACTCGGCGCTGCATAACATCGTCTGCGTGCAAGTCGCTCAAAGTATTGCTGGCAGCTTTTGCCTGCGTCAGGTGAATGCCGCTAAACTCCAAAAGGTGGCTGTACAACGAGCCGCTGTCTACCTTTTCTGCGACTAAATAAGCAACAACAGAACAGATCATCAAAGGTAGCACTAATTTAAAATCCGCCGTAATTTCAAACACAATTACTACCGCAGTAATCGGCGCTCTCGAAACCGCGCAAAAAAAACCTCCCATTCCCGCCAAAGCATAGGTTGTCGGCAAACCGACACCAAGGGAATTTTCTTGCAAAATCCCCACAAGCTGACCTAGGGCAGAACCCATAACTAAGGAAGGAGAAAACAATCCTCCCGGAGCTCCAGAAGCAGCGGAAATAATTGTCAGAAAAAAATGAGCGACCAAAGCAGTTAAACTCGTTATAGCGTTGGCTTCGCCAGTCAGCAAAAACTCCCGCAAACCTGTATTGTTCCGAAAAGTTTCTGGCAAGAAAGCTATTACTGAACCGCAGATTATGCCAGCTAGAGCAATTCGCACGGGCAAGGACAATTTGAGGGTTCGCTTGTTAAAATTTAAGCTGGCAATAATCCCTTTGCTAAACAAAGCTCCAAAAATTCCGGCTAAAATTCCTAATAGTATGAAAAATGGAATTTCGGAAACTTGAAAACTTATTGGGTACTCGCGCAGGTTCAAGTTTAAACTATCGCCGCCCAAAAGTTGCGAGACAACTGCACCAATAAATGAAGCGATGATTGCAGTCCCTAACGTCAATCCTGAAACATCCTGCAAAAGTTCTTCAACTACAAACAAAACTCCCGCAATGGGAGCATTGAAACCCGCAGCTAATCCCGCCGCTGCACCGCAAGCAATCAATTGTCGGCGGTAGTCTGGGGAAGTAGGCATTAAGTGACCGATCCAGCCTGCTAAAGATGCTCCTATTTGCACGGTGGGGCCTTGTCTTCCTAAAGATAAACCGGAACCAACTGCTAAAATAGTGGTGAGAAGTTTGGCGACAGCTACTCGCAAATCTAAGGCAAGATTGACGCCGCCGAGAGCAGCTTTGACGTGAGGAATGCCGCTACCAGCAGTTTCGGGAGCCAAACGTTCTACCAATAAACCTGTTAGGAACCCGCCCACTAATCCGACGCTGGGGAGTAATATCCAAACTGGAATTAATGCCGAACTAGCTACTCGCCAACTGCCGAGCCATCCGACTCCTAACTTAAGCAAAACGCCTGCGATTCCGGCGACCAAGCCAATCAGACAAGCTTCAAAAATGGCGAGCCTTCTCGGTTTTAAAAATAGTTGAGATTTGATAAATTGGGAAAATTCGCTAAATTGTTTAGGGATAGTAATGTACGGCATAAATAGCCTTTATTGCCTGCAAATTATCTGCTCGGTTAGAGTTTAGCAAGAAATCGCTTGCTTTGGGAAAATGTCAAAAATTTAATCTCGAATTTACTATTTGTGCGATCGCCCTTATTTCGCTTTCCAATTTTCGCTCTTTCCAAATTATTTAGATTTATTTAATACCATTTTGCAAAATAAGTGCTACGTGTGCCCCCCACAACCGCCCCTTATTAAGGGGGCTAGAACTTCATCCATAGCAAATCTTTAGAAAAATGCTGTAAGGGATACAAGGCTCGATCGCCCTTTAGGTAAATGAATGTGGGCGATCGACCTTTCCCTGCTGTTGAGAAAATGATTAAGTCGCTACAAGTTTAATAACCCAAGTAGATTTAGATCGTGTCCAGTTAAACAAACATAATTTTTGTCGGTGGGTAAGCCAATATCTGTAACATCAAAGCGCTGAACTTGCGCAACCCGCCCCGCGAAGCTAACTAAATAATTTCATTGAAGTTGTTTGATTTTTTTGAGAGCATTTTGGTAATCATCTATTTTCCCTTGTTGCTGATACAAGTCTGCGGCTTTTTGGAAATCTTGTATCGCACCAGGCTTGTCTCCTAAGTCATAGCGGATAACTCCCCGATTGTAGTAAGCACGGGCATTGTTGGGGTCAATTTTTAGGACTTCGCTGTAATCTTCGATCGCACCCTGCTTGTCTCCTAACCTCGATCGGGTAACAGCCCGATTGTAGTAGGTATTATCATTCTTGGGGTCAAATTTTAAGGATTGATCGTAATCGGCGATCGCACCCTGCTTGTCTCCTAAGTCATCGCGAGCATTACCCCGGCCTGTGTAAGCAGGCGCATCCTTGGGGTTAATTTTCAGGGCTTCGTTGAAATCGGCGATCGCACCTTGATTGTCTCCTAATATATAGCGAGCATTACCCTGCTCCTTGTAGGCTGAGCCATTTTTGGGGTCAATTTTCAGGGCTGCGCTGTAATCGGCGATCGCACCTTCATAGTCTCCTAACCTCGCTCGGGTAATACCCCGGTTGTAATAGGCTGAGCCATTGTTGGGGTCAATTTTTAGGGCTGCGCTGTAATCAGCGATCGCACCTTCATAGTCTCCTAACCTCGCTCGGGTAATACCCCGGTTGTAATAGGCTGAGCCATTGTTGGGGTCAATTTTTAGGGCTTCGCTGTAATCAGCGATCGCACCCTGTCTGTCTCCTGAGTCATCGCGGGCATTACCCCGGCCAACGTAGGCATCAACATAATTAGGATTAAGCTTAATTGCTCGATCGTAAGCCTCTATAGCACCTTG
>JBDTEI010000186.1:0-5459 GCA_039922675.1 Microcoleus sp. | reverse complement strand
ACTGATATCTTTGAAGAGCCTTATATTAAGTCTTACGCCGCTGGTAGTATTGATGCTTGGGCGGGGGCTGCTGGATTTGCGGCGGTGCAAACTCAGGAACATTGGTGGGTGCATCAGGTGACGCAGGGTGTGAAACCTCTACCCGGGGAAGATTTGGAACCTGTGCGTCAGGTGAAGGTGTCGAATTTGGGCGATCGCACTCCTGATTTTGATGGCGATTTACCGGGCATTCCAGCTTACAGTTGACAGTTGACAGTTGACAGTTGACAATAAACTGTTAACAGTTGACAGTTAACAGTTAACAGTTAACAGTTATTAGTTATTAGCAGCCCCAAGCCAGTAACAAATAACAAATAACTCATAACTAATAACTAATAACTCATAACTAATAACTCATAACTCATAACTAATGACTAATGACTCTAAAAGCAGTTTTATTTGATTTTAATGGCGTGATTATTAATGACGAGTCGATTCATGAGAAAATAATCGATCGACTGATGCTCGATGAAAATCTCCAACTTAAACGCGGGGAGTTTCGAGAAGTGTGCTTGGGAAGGAGCGATCGCGCTTGCATTACCGAACTGCTGAAGCGCCGGGGACGATATCTAACAGAAACATACCTCGATCGCTTGCTGCTTGGCAAGGCCCAAGCTTACAAAGCTGAGATAGATACTTTGGAGAAACTGCCAATTTATCCGGGTTTGGCAGAATTTATTGACAAAATTCGGGTTTCAGGACTGAAAATGGCGGTAGTTAGCGGGGCAATGCGATCGGATATAGAATTGGTGTTAGATCGATCGGGTGTGGCTGCAAACTTTGAGTTAATTGTCGCAGGCGACGACTTGATGGCGAGCAAACCAGAACCCGACAGCTATTTGTTAGCAGTAGAGCGACTAAACCAGAAATATCCCGATTTTAAGCTGCAACCGATCGAGTGTTTGGCATTAGAAGATAGTTTTGCGGGGATAGCAGCGGCGAAAAAAGCGGGGATGCAGGTGGCGGGAGTGACTCACACTTACCCGTTTCACATGATCCAGCGCCAAGCTAATTGGACGGTGGACTATTTTGCTGATTTAGAATTGGATAGAGTGGCCCAACTTTGCTCGATCGCCCCCACGGAGCCGGCTACATAAAAAACTTGACGTTTTTAGCCGTTACGTGCTAATGTGAATGACGGTTTGAAAAGTTAAGAGCAAATGCGAGCTGTAAGCGTTAGAGATTCGGCAATCGCGCATCTAAAAAAATGCTTGCATTGAAAGTCAATCAGGGGAATTAGCTCAGTTGGTAGAGCGCTGCGATCGCACCGCAGAGGCCAGCGGTTCGAGTCCGCTATTCTCCATAAATCAGTGGACAGTTGACTCCGAAAGCAGTTGCAGAGTAGGGGGATCAAACCATTGATGCAGTACGGGTATCGGCTGTATTCATTAGGTTATTTATGTCCGCGCCCGATGTGGCGGTTGCTATATTTGTAGAAAGGGCGATCGTCATCTGCTTTGATATTTGCCTATGAGTGTGCGATCGACCATTTACTGCCTAACTCCAAGCATTCATCAGGTATTTCTCTAAAAAAAGCGGGTTTCTAATTTCAGACTGATCTTTGAAATGACGTATCTTGGTGTCTAAACTCCATTTCTGCCACAGTTGGCATCAATCTCCACAAAATATTCCATTTATCAATAATAATTTTTGTATCTAAACGTACAACACTCTTCTTAAGCTAGCCTTAATATCAGGTCGCTATATGTTATTATTCTCAATCATCTGACTCATCTATTCAAGAGTAACAAGAAAAAATGACAAAGCGATTCGATCGGCGGAAATTTCTTTTATACGGTTCTGCTACCCTCACAACAAGTTTATTCCTCAAAGCTTGTAGAACTCCGACTCCAACAGCCACCCCAGCCGCTTCTCCAACAGCAACAGGAACTACACCAGCAGCAAGTAGTGGAAACACGATTAAAGTAGGAATTTTGCATTCCTTGAGCGGCACAATGTCAATCAGCGAAAAAAGCGTTGTCGATGCCGAACAATTAGCGATCGAAGAAATCAATAAAGCGGGTGGCGTCCTTGGAAAACAGATCCAAGCAATAGTAGAAGACGGTAACTCAGACTGGCCAACTTTTGCCGAAAAAGCCAAAAAATTGATCGATCAAGATAAAGTAGTCACAGTCTTCGGCTGCTGGACATCCGCCAGCCGGAAAGCAGTATTGCCAGTCTTTGAAGAAAAAAATCATATGCTCTGGTATCCCGTACAATACGAGGGTCAAGAGTGTTCCAAGAATATCTTTTATACCGGGGCGGCGCCGAACCAGCAAATCGAACCAGCAGTAGACTGGCTGCTAGAAAATAAAGGCAAAAAATTCTTCTTAGTCGGGTCTGACTACGTTTTCCCCCGCACAGCAAATACCATTATCAAAGCACAGCTAGCAGCCAAAGGAGGCGAATTAGTTGGGGAAGATTACATACATTTGGGCGGTACAGAAGTCACACCAATTATCACTAAAATTAAGGCAGCTTTGCCCGATGGTGGCGTAATTTTCAATTCCCTCAACGGCGACAGCAACGTAGCATTTTTCAAACAGTTGCAGGGTGCAGGTTTGGGCCCGGACAAATATCCGTCAATGTCTGTCAGTATTGCAGAAGAAGAAGTAAAGGCGATCGGCGTAGAATATCTCAAAGGCCATTACGCCGCCTGGAATTACTTCATGACTGTGGACACTCCCGCCAATACAAAATTTGTGGAAGCTTTCAAAGCAAAATACGGCAAAGACAGAGTGACAAACGACCCGATGGAAGCAGCTTACATCATGGTTTATCTGTGGAAGCAAGCCGTAGAAAAAGCAGGAACACCCGACGATTTGGACAAAGTGCGGGCAGCAGCTTTGGGTCAAACTTTTGACGCGCCGGAGGGCAAAGTAACGCTGGAAGCTAACCATCACCTTGCTAAATTTGTGCGGTTGGGTAAGGTGAGAGACGACGGTTTATTTGAAATTGCTTTTGCTACGCCAGAAGCCGTGCTACCGATTCCTTGGAATCAGTTTGTCCCCGAAACAAAAGGCTTTTCTTGTGATTGGTCAGATCCGGCAAAAGGCGGCAAATTCAAGATGCCCTAAGTAAAGCAGAAGTCAAGCGTGAAGGGGAGCATTTCCGGCTTTGCTTGTTACCAGGAAGAGCTAAAGTAACGCATATCGGGAGGCTCTGCCTCCTTTTACTTCGCCACTTATAGGAGAAAGAACTGTAGGAGGTATTTAAGTTATTAAATTTTCGTTTCTAAGTAAAGCAGAAGTCAATCGTGAAATCCGAAGTTTGTAGGCTGCTTGGGGGCGCACCTTACCTTTATAGAAAAAATAGCGACATCAAATATTATCTAAAAATAGGAGGATACAAAAGTGCTGAGCGGCTTATTGGACGGTTTATTCAACGGCATTAGCATCGGCGCTGTTTTACTAATTGCAGCCCTGGGACTAGCGATTATTTTCGGGCTGATGGGCGTGATTAATATGGCTCACGGCGAGTTGATGATGCTGGGGGCTTATACAACTTTTGTCGTGCAGAATGTCTTCAAAAGTATTGGAGGATTTGCCTTTGAAACGTATATTTTATTTGCCATTCCCCTCGCTTTCTTAGTAGCGGCATTGGTAGGATTAATCCTCGAACGCGGAGTGATTCGCCATCTCTACGGGCGGCCGCTAGAAACTCTGCTGGCAACTTGGGGCGTAAGTTTGATTTTACAGCAGTTTGTCCGCAGCGTTAGTTGGGTGCTGGTAATTGGGATTGCGGTGTTCTGTTTGCTGTTTTTTGGCGGCTTGCAGGTGCTGAAACGGCGCCCCGATTTCGATCGCACTCGCAGCACATTTATCGCCATAATTTTGCCTCTGTCTTTGGGTATTTCCTGGGCGGTGAGCGCATTTTTAGGGGAAACTTACAAACTGGCAGTAACTCAACCTTGGTTTGGCGCTCAAAACGTTGATGTGACTGCGCCTGCATGGCTGCGCGGCGGCATCCCGCTGGGGAATTTTCAACTCCCCTACGCCAGACTTTTTATCATTGCGCTGACAGGAATTTGTTTAGCAGGAATTTACCTATTTTTGCAAAAGTCTGTGTGGGGATTGCGGATTCGCGCTGTGACGCAAAATCGCAGCATGAGCGCTTGTTTGGGAATACCTACCGAGAAAGTAGATGCGCTGACTTTTGCTTTGGGTTCTGGGTTGGCGGGTGTTGCTGGCTGCGCAATTAGTCTGATTGGTTCCGTAGGATCAAATACCGGACAAAATTATATAGTCGATACTTTTATGGTGGTGGTTGTGGGCGGTGTCGGCAAGATTATGGGGAGTGTAGTTGCTGCAATGGCGATCGGCACTGCAAATTACTTGATCGGATCTGGAACACTGGCATTAATGTTCGCTCCTGTCAAGCCTTTAGCTGATTTTTTCACATTTTTCGCCACAACCAGCATGGCAAAAGTAATGGTATTTGCCTTAATTATGGCTTTCCTCCAAGTGAAGCCAGGAGGAATTTTCCCGCAGAAAGGACGCACGGTTGAGAATTAATAACTACAGGTTTGAGCGAAAAACAATGGAGAATACACGAAAAAAGGCACTGCTAAAAGAAGCGGCAATTGTAGGGGCGATCGGCCTAATTGCGATCTTGCTCATCCCAGGAATCGTTCCTGACGCTCGCCTCAACCAATTAGGCCGATTTTTAGCACTAGCAATTGCAGCCCTCGGTATAGACTTAATCTGGGGATACACGGGTTTGCTCAGTCTGGGACATGGCGTATTTTTTGCGATCGGCGGCTACGCATTCGCCATGCACCTAAAACTGCAAATTCCCCCAAACGCCAGCAGTCAATTGCCCGAATTTATGAGCCTCTACGGCGTCACCGAACTGCCTTGGTTTTGGCAACCATTTTACTCTTTTCCCTTCTCAATCATCGCAATATTCCTAATCCCAGCCATCTTGGGCGGAATTTTAGGTTACTTAGTATTCCGCAATCGAATTCGAGGCGTTTACTTTTCAATTCTTACCCAAGCAGCAACAATTGTATTTTTCAACTTCTTTAACGGCCAGCAAAAACTGATTAACGGCACCAACGGACTCACAGACTTTAAAACCCTGTTCGGAGCCACAGTAAACGGCAGAGATACTCAATATATTTTCTACATTCTCACCATACTATTTCTAGTAGCAACTTACGCCCTGTGTCGCTGGCTGACAAGCGGGCGTTTCGGGCGGTTGCTATTAGCAATTCGCGACGACGAAGTGCGCCTGCGTTTCTCCGGCTACAATCCCACAGGATACAAAGTTTTAGTATTTGCAATATCTGCCGGTTTAGCCGGAATAGCAGGCGCATTATTCACCGTCCAAACCGGAATCATTTCCCCGAAAGCAATGGATATTGCATTTTCGATCGAAATGGTAATTTGGGTAGCAGTCGGAGGCCGCGCCACATTATC
>JBDTEI010000185.1:0-4364 GCA_039922675.1 Microcoleus sp. | reverse complement strand
GCCAATGCTTGATATCTGGCGAGTTGCTGGCTGGCTAAGTCTGCTGCGGATTTGCTGGCATCTATTTGGGCTTTTGCCTGGGCGATGTTTTCTAAGAGACTTCCGCTTTGGGCATCGGCTAGGTTGGCTTGGGCTTGGGCGACGCGGGCTTGGCCTTGGGCAACTTCTTCTGGCCGACTGCCCGATCGCAGTTGAGCTAGGTTGGCTTGGGCTTGGGCTACCTGGGCTTGAGCTTGGGCGATTTCTTCTGGCCTGGTTCCTGCTTGTAATTCGGCTAAGTGCGATCGAGCGGCGAGCAGGTTGGCTTGGGATTCTCTTAATTGAGCTTGGGCGCTGTCGCTTTTGATCCGGGCGATGGCTTGTCCTTTTTCGATCGAGTCTCCGGATTTGACAAAAATCTGCGTGACTAGCCCTTCTGTTTCGGGTTTGATTTGTACAGAACGTTTGGCTTCCAAGCTGCTGACAAATTCCGAGGTATCTTGGATTGAGCTGGTGTCAACGGCTGCCAGCTTGACTGGTATGCCTTTGGGTTGATTTGCTGCTGCCTGTGGCGCTGGGCGATTGTGACCGGATTGCCACGAGTACAAGCCGTAACCTGCGCCTGTGGCTGCGATCGCGAGGGCGGCAATTAGGGGCCAGCGTGATCGCGGTTTAGCAACAGGGCGGAGGTGATCGGCAACGGCGGGAAAATCCTCTAGTTGATAATTTTCTGTATCAATTGGGTGCAGTTCCGGTGTAGTGGTAGATTTTTGCTCTTCAGTTTCAACGACGGATTTAGGGGATTTAGGATAACTCATTGGCAGCACCAGTTAATTTTTTCAACATCTGACTTAACTTAGACTTTGGGGGAATCTTAGATCCCTTGGCTTCAAGAGGGGGAATCAGGACAAGCCCTCTCAAACATGATGGAATCTGGAGAGTCCCCTTTTTTATGGGGTTGGGGGATGTGATCGGTTTTAGTCCGATCGCACTTAGCCCAGCCGGGGCGTGATTATTTTTAGGAAAGTTGTTTGTTATCTCTCAAAAGATATTACGTGCACGAAAGATGAGACATCCTTCTTATGACTCATGTGATTGGGTGAGTTGGAGGGATTTTCCCTGCAAGCCGACGGATTCAGGGGAGGTTGGGGAGTTGTGCACGGATTCGATCACACTTTGCTCTCGGGCTAGTTGCTCTGTTAACCACTGGATTTCTAACTGGAGGGTGTCTGTACACTTTTCCCAGGATGCTACTTGATAGAAGTCAACGAAATAATCATGTTCAGCTTGTTGGCCCTCTAGGTAGTCTTGGCGCAGGTAGCAAACTCTCAAGCGGTGTTCGAGCAACTTGATTCTTTCTGGGGCTTCTAAGTCACCAAAAAAGAAAAACTTGATTTGGAAGCGCGATCGACTGTTGACCCAGCTTTCTTGAGGGTGTTCGAGCATTTTTTGCCGCCAGCGATCGCGCCCTTTGGCTGTAATTCCGTAGATTTTACGCGGACAGCCGGCGTCTCCGGCTTCTTCAGTAATTGTCACAATCTGGCCTCGCTCTTCCAAGCGCTTCAGGAGTGGGTAAATTGCTCCATAGTTGACGCTGATGCAACTGCTCATAAACAGCTCCAGTTTTTGTTTTAGCCGATAGCCGTGCAGGGGTTGCCGCTGTAGCACCCCAAAGGCTGATAATTCAAGCATTTATATCAAGTTGATATTATAATCTGGATTATACAACTCTAAATGAACTTAAGAGCGATCGGGCAAATAGCTAGTTTCACAGAAATTTGAGAGTTAAATACACATTTTATAAAGTTTGTCAATATCCTGAAGATATATTTTTTTAGGTCAAGAGAGGGCGCTCGGTGCGATCGACTAGCAAGGGGTTTGTGGGCGATCGGCCACTCGCGTGAGATTTTAGTAAAAAACCCGGTTTTGCGTCGGCTGCAAATTTAGTCCCTCCGCCAGCGATTAGTTTCCCCTGAATCAAAGTCCAATTTCTTTGCTTGAATCCCGCTAAATACCCAGGCTAAATTAGACAAGATTGCAAAAGTCATGTTGAAAGGTTGAGTTCGCAGTTAGAGAACCCTGCAATTAAATTGAAGCATCAGCCAAATCTTCGTCTGCGATTGCGATAACGTTCCCAAAGAATTAGAAAAAAAATTAGTCATAGATGGGTTCAAAACGCCACTCTAATACATGATCGCAAAAAGCTACTTTCTTAATTCTCATTTTCCCATCCTATCTATCAATTATCTGCGTCCATCAGCGTACATCAGCCTACATCTGCGGTTAAAAGCTGACATAATTTTGCCGCCACCAAGCACGCACAAACTTAATCTCCTCAAACGTATAACGTTCTTGCAAAAACTCATAAATTGCTCTCAACTTTTCATCTCCAATCACTTCAATTGCGTGTACAATAGCCTGCTGGTTTTCAGAATGAACCAACAAATTTATATCAACTTCCTTGCCCATATCCATCAATTCTATCAGATGCCCAGAAATGGTATTAGGACTCATGCCCCGCGCATTGGCTATACCTTGAACTGTCAAACCTTGTCGGTATAATTCCCAGGTTTGCATCTGCGAATAAGATGGAGCATTAGCAACATTCGGAAGATTGGCAACATCAGCAGATGCTACATTTGTTGGCAATCCTTGTTCTTTGCAAAAAGTGCGAATTGCTTCTAAAAAAACTTTGCCGTACTTATCTCGTTTGTTGCTGCCGACGCCGTAAACTTCCTCAAATTCGGTGAGGTTTTGCGGGCGTTTTTCTGCCATATCTCGCAAGCTTCTATCAGCAAAAACTACGTAAGGCGGCACAAATTGTTCGTCGGCAATTTGTTTGCGCAGTGTCCGCAGTATGGCAAATAAACCTTCGACTTCTACTGCCAAAGACCGAGTTCTTCCCTGTACTTCCCGCGGCGCTTCGATGGCGATTTCAACTGTGCGCTGGCGTTTCATGATTTCCCAACTTTTCTCGTTGAGTTTCAAGATGGGAAAGCCGTCGGTTTTTTCGTCTAATAAACCTTGGTTGATCAGTGAACGACTTAACCTTTTCCACTCGTCTGGACTTCTATCTTTGCCAATGCCGTAAGTAGAAAGTTGGTTGTGCTGGTATTGCAATATTTTTTGATTTTTTGAACCGCGCAGTACGTCTATAATATGATTCATGCCGAATTTTTCTTGGCATCTGGCGATGCAGGAAAGAAATTTCATGGCTTCAAGTGTCCAATCTTCTACTGGTTTTTTGTTGCAACAGTTGTCGCAGTTGCCACAATCGCCGGGAAATGAATCGCCGAAATAACTTAACTGGACTGTGCGGCGGCAATCGCTGGATTCTGCATAGTTAATTACTCGCCTTAATTGTTGGCGGGCTATTCTTTGTTCTTGTTGGTCTGGTTTTTGTTCGATGATGTATTCGATGGTTTTGACATCGCCGAATCCAAAAAATAAGGTGCAATGAGATGGTTCGTTGTCTCTGCCGGCGCGGCCTGATTCTTGATAGTATCCTTCTAGGTTTTTGGGTAAGTCGTGGTGAATTACAAATCGCACGTCGGGTTTGTTGATTCCCATACCGAAGGCGACTGTTGCTACCATTACTTGTACGTCGTCGCGGATGAATCGGGTTTGATTGGTCGATCGATCGACATCGTTCATTCCGGCATGGTATGGTAGGGCTTGGATGCCGTTTTGCTGCAATTTGTAGGCAACTTCGTCAACTTTTTTGCGGCTGAGACAGTAAATGATTCCTGAACCGCCTTTTTTTTGGATGATTTGCAAAACTTCGGCAAAACTGTGCTTGGTTTTGGGGCGGACTTCGTAGTATAAATTTGGTCGGTTGAAGCTGGCGACGTGGATGTAGGGATTTCGCAGGGTTAGCTGCTGGATGATGTCTTGGCGGACGCGCTCGGTGGCGGTGGCGGTTAGTCCCATAATGGGTATGTCAGGATATCGATCGCGCACTCGTTCCATTTGCCTGTATTCTGGTCGAAAGTCGTGTCCCCATTCTGAAACGCAGTGGGCTTCGTCGATCGCAAATGCCGAAATTCCTAACTTAGAAGCTACTATATCTAAAAACGGTAAAAATCTCTCACCCAGCAACCGTTCTGGCGCAACGTACAGCAGTTTAATTTTACCTTCGAGAATTGCTGTTTGGCGCGATCGGGTTTCCATCGCGCTCAAAGTGCTGTTGAGAAAAGTCGCCCCAATGCCATTATCCTGCAAAGCTTCCACCTGGTCTTGCATCAGGGCAATCAGAGGCGAAACAACCACCGTCAATCCTGGTTTCAACAAAGCCGGTAATTGAAAACACAAAGACTTGCCACCGCCAGTCGGCATGACAATCATCATATCCCGTTGTTGTAAAGCAGCTTCGACAATTTCCCGCT
>JBDTEI010000184.1:0-4491 GCA_039922675.1 Microcoleus sp. | reverse complement strand
ACTATCCACACCCTTCAAAACCTAGGATGGCAAATCTCCGCAACCGCCATCGCAGACGGAATCGCCAAAACCCAATGGCCCGGAAGACTTCAACAAACTACCTGGAAAAACCGCAAAATCCTGATTGACGGCGCGCACAACCCCGCTGCTGCGATCGCCCTGCGTGAATATGTAGATAATCTTACCACTTCCCCGTCACCGATTAACTGGGTAATCGGCATTTTGGCGACTAAAGACTGCGATGATATTTTACAAGCATTACTCAAAAAGGGCGATCGGCTTTACCTAGTACCCGTACCAGATCAAAACTCCGCATCCCCCGCAGAATTAGCAGCCATTGCTGAAAATATCTGCCCCGAATTAACTGTTTGTCAAGCCTTCCCAGACTTAACAACAGGTTTAGATGCTGCTGTTACAGGTGATAATTTAACAGTGCTTTGCGGTTCCCTGTATCTCGTCGGCTACTTCCTGCAACAACAACAATCCCAAGCTTAAACGTATCAGAATTGTGTTTCTTCCTCTGTAAAAACAGGAGGCCACAATTCCGAAACGGGCAATTCCCAACCTGGAACAAGCTCTGGTATCGTTAAAATATCGCCATTTCCTAAAATAGTCGGTTCGCCAATCGATCGATAAATAGTCACTGTTTCTTCATCAGGATCGATCAGAATTCCGACAACCGCCCCCAACTCGATAAACTTCAAAACCTTGGTTTCTATAGACTTAATGCGATCGCTCTGAGACTTAATTTCCACCACCAAATCCGGGACAAGTTCACCAAAATAACGCGGACTTTGGCGCAAGCGGGCCGCGCGCACAAACGAAACATCCGGCGCTTTGACGTTGGTATTCGGCATAATGAAACCGCCTGCGGAGTCAAACACTCTCCCCAAGCGACGGGGATAAACCCAATTACCGAGTAAGCGAATCAAAATACTGCCGATTTCACTGGATACGATGTCTGATGGGCCCATAATTGAAAGTCTCCCATCTTCTAGTTCAATTTTGTAATCTAAACCCGCTTCGGAAAAAAGAGTTTGAACTTGGTTTAAATCTTTGACTGTCATTGCTGTCATAAAATTTGCTCCTATTCTAGGCTGAACTTTGATTTTAACACAAGTCAAATTTGATTAAATTTAATGGATTATCAATGCGATAGCTAGCCAATAACATAGTACAAGATAATTCAATACGGTTCACTTAAAATTGTCCGAAGAGAGGAACGAATCAATCGCAATATTTATTTTTCATAGATTATTACGTCTGTTTTCCGCAAGCGATCGATTTAGGGAGAGTTCAGAAACCGGGTTTTTTGCGACAATCTTTCGCCGCAGTCCTCAAATTATGCGAAAAACCCGGTTTCTTTGGCTTTGATGCGATCGGAAGCGTTCAATGGGCGATTCACGCTCGCGATCGCTGCGCCGCGCGTACTTTGGATAACTTGCAAAAAAGCAAGGGGGAAAAGCAAAAATATTTCCGCCCCAGCTTCCAGAAAACACTACCTTTGATCCCAAGCGGCCGCCGCATCAGTCACAGCTTGTTCCACCGACTTCTCCCCTAACATTGCCGCCTGCAAATTGTCATAAATCGCCTTTTGCAACTTCTTAACATCCTTAAGAGGTGGAATCAAAAGCTCAGCTTTTTCTAACCCAGAAGCACTGACAATCCGAGCTCGATCGCTCGGAGCAGCATCAGCCGGAACGCTCTTAAAATAAGAGTCCTGCAAAGCCTCAACCGTAGAAGGCAAAACATTAGCAACCTTCGCAAAAGCCAACTGATTTTGAGAATTAGTCACGTACAAAGCAAACTTCACAGCATCATCAGGGCGCTTGCTGTCGCGAGGTACAACCAAATTCATCACCGCCACAGTCTTCTTGCCTGTTTCCCCCGTAACTTGAGGCGCAGCAGCCGAGACAGCACCAATATTCGGAGCATTCTCAGCGATCGCCTTTAAAAACTGCGGCCCAGAACCCAACAAAGCAGTTTCTCCAGCTTGATAAAGCTCGATCGCCCTGCGATGTCCCTGCACCAAAACATCCTGCGGCAAAAGTCCGCCCTTGTACAAATCCACCCAATACTGAAAAACAGCCTTCCCCTTATCAGTATTAAAAGCAGCCTTACCTTTAGAATCAACCAAAGGCACACCCATCTGCACGAAAGATTGCAAAACTTCTGCCGAATCTTCCGGTACAAAAGTTGCAAAAAAAGCAAATTTACCAGTCTTCTCCTTGACTTGTTTCGCCACAGCCGCCAACTCGGCATAGGTAGCGGGAGGCTTAGCAATTCCAGCTTTTTTAAACAACTCCGTATTGTAAATAGTTACCGGAGTTGTAAGATACCAAGGAATGCCAAAAGTCTTGCCGTCGAGTACACTAGCTTTCCAGATATTCGGGAGATAGAGCGATCGCACTTGCTGCGGAATCCGAGAATCCAAATCCAGCCAAGCATTGCGCCCGGCCAACAGCGAAGCAAAATCGGGATTCAGGTTCACCACATCCGGGGCAGTTTTTGCCGATACAGCGCCCAAAATCTTGCTTTCCATCGCCGACCAAGGAACGTCCACCCAACGCACCTTCACCCCCGGATTTTCCGCTTCAAAACCGGCGATCGTATTGTTGAAATAATCAGTAAACTGAGGTTGCAGTTGCATAGTCCAGAACTCGATTTCCGCAGAATTCTTGGCCGGAGGATTAACAGCCGGCTTGCTGCAACTCACCACCGCAGCTAGCAGCAGCCCCACCAGCCCAAAAACAGCAAACAGTTGCCAAGATTTACGTTTCATAGAATTAAATTTGAGAATCGTGGGAACCGTTAGAGAAAAAAGCATCGCCCGCCGAGAGGGCGCTTGGAGTCAAGCGCGAGAGTTTTGTGCTCGGGCCCCGCGACGGAGAGAGTCGGTTTTGCTACATAATCGCCAGGTTTTCGGTCGATCGAGCTGAAATTTGTTGACATTCTCCGCAGAATAGCTATTGTCAAGTAAATTGGATAGCATAAAATCGGAACTGGCGATCGCGGAACACAGCAGGGCGAACTGCAACACTGTGAACACCGAGATTGCAGTGGCGGTGGCAGTTGGAAACTAATACCATGTCTCAAACAGAATGCAAGTCTAAGCCCGCAATCTAAACCCGCTGGCTCATCATTCATTCCCATCGAAAATCGAAAATGGTATCACCCTCCAACAGCCAACGGCTGAATCAGGCTGGCCAACTACAAAATAAAAAAATAGCAATTACCGACGACCCAATCCTATGGTTAACTTTTTCAAAGGTCTACTTTCCCAACGCCAGCCAGGAATCGGGATCGAAATAGCCCCAGACCGCATCAACATCATTCAGCTCGAAAAGAAAGCTCAGGCTTTAAAATTAGGCATCCTAGCCTCCATAGAAGTACCAGAAGACATAGTACAAGAAGGACAAATAGTCGATCCGCCCGGAATGGCAGAACTAATACGTACCGTCCTCGCCGAGAACAAAATTAAAGCCAAGCGAGTAGCGACAGCCATTCCCGGCCGCGAAGCCGTGATCCGCCTAATTCCAGTTCCAGCAGAACTCAACGAAGAAGAACTACGGGATTACATGAATGCAGAAGCAGGACTGTACTTGCCATTTCCCAGAGAAGACGCCGACGTAGACTATCAAAAAATCGGCTTATTTGTAGATGGCGACGGCGTTGAAAAAGTGCAAGTCGTGTTAGTCGCAACCCGCAGAGAAGTTACCGACACATACATCGAAACCTTCAAAGAAGCCGGACTGATTATAGACGTGCTAGAAGTAACCAGCTTTGCCCTGATCCGCACCCTCAAAGACCAACTGCAACAATTTTCCTCTCAAGAAGCCGCAGTCTTGACCGACATAGAATTTGACAGTACCGAGTTGGCTATAGTAGTGGATGGCATACCGCAATTTAACCGTACCATCCCGATCGGCACCTACCAAATCCAGACCGCCCTCAACCAAGCCATGAACCTGCCGCCAACCAGAGACACCAGCGAACTGCAAGGCATGACCCTGCCAGTCACAGATACAATGGGCGCATCGGGAGACGCCAATCCCGGCACCAATGCGATGATTAAAGTATTGGGAGAACTAGCAGACGAACTACGCCGCTCAGTAGACTTTTACCTCAACCAGAGCGAAGAACTCGAAGTAGCGCAACTGCTGCTAGCGGGCCCAGGAGCTGCGATCGGCAAACTCGACGAATTTTTCATGCAGAGATTAAGCTTGCCGGCCTCTCAAGTAGACCCAATCGAAACCCTAGGACTCGAAATCAGCGAAGAAATTAGCCCAGAACAGCGAGCAGGCTTAGGAGTCGCCTTAGGTTTAGGACTGAGGGAGGTTATGTGACCTAAGAGTTTTAGATAATAGAAAAACCGATTTGAAAATTTTAGGAAAAAGCTTCTTCCGAAAGAAGAAAGCCCCTGATGCAGAAGGTAGAATATTGGAGGTAAAAGGTAAAAGGTAAAAGGTAGAATATCGGAAGTTGAAGCAT
>JBDTEI010000183.1:0-10410 GCA_039922675.1 Microcoleus sp. | reverse complement strand
ATCACCCTGCTGTTTGGTATGGTGTTGGCGCTATCCTTAGCCTCAGTTTTGATTCTCAGCAGTCCCGATCCAGTTACCGGATTGGCGATCGCACTTCCCATCACTATAATTTTTAACATCGCAGCTTTTTTCCTATCACCTTACTTGATGGACTTAACCCAAAATTGGCTGTACCAAACTCGCTGGGTTTCCCTAGCAGAAATTGAAAGCCACAGTCCCGAAGCAGCAAAAGTTATTCAGAAAGTTTGCAAACAGAACAAACTGACTCAGCCGCGGTTAGGAATTATCGACGACCAAAACCCCACTGCTTTTACCTACGGTTCTTTTCCTAACAGTGCTCGCTTAGTCGTCAGTCAAGGTCTTTTTACCTATTTAGACGACGATGAAATTGCCACTGTTTACGCCCACGAACTCGGTCACATCGTCCACTGGGACTTTGCAGTCATGACCTTAGCTTCGACTTTAGTGCAGATTACTTATTTAATTTACACTACAGCTCAAAGCCTCGGTCGCAGAGGCGGCGATAAAGCTAAAGATGCAGCGGGTACTGTAGCTGCTGTGGCTTATTTGTTTTACATCGCCGGCACTTATTTGTTGCTGTATTTGTCGCGGACGCGAGAATATTTTGCCGATCATTTTGCCGCAGAAACTACCGGAAACCCCAACGCTTTATCCCGCGCTTTGGTAAAAATTGCTTACGGTATTTTGGAAGAAGGACAAAGAGCAACGGAACCCAGCCGTTTGTTAGAAGGAACTCGCGCTTTAGGCATTTATGATGCGAAAGCTGCTACTTCTACCGGCACCGCTTACAGGATTTCTTCAGAACCCGAAAAAATTGGGCGAGTGTTTCTGTGGGATATGTTTAATCCGTGGGCTTGGTGGATGGAGTTGAATTCGACTCACCCGCTTACTGGTAAGCGAGTTCGCGCTTTGAGCACCTACGCAGAACAATTGGGCTTGAATATTGAGTTTGATATGGGCAGGATTGTCGGGGAAGGCCGCAATTTGAGCAAGCGGAAATTGTACGGCAATTTTGTGTTCGATTTGCTGCTGTACAGTGCGGAAACTCTGGGCTTGGCGGTGGGTTTTGCGATCGGCATTTCGCTGTCGGCTGCGCATCCGCTGATGATGGTTGCTTGTCCTTTAATCGGTTTGGGCGTGGGAATTTTGCTCAAAACTTTGGTGATGTTCCCGAATTACCAACAAGCAGAACAGTTGGATGTTTTAACCTTAATGTCTGACCCCTATGCGAGTCCTTTGCGCGGTCAACCTGCGAAATTGCAAGGCGAATTAATTGGTCGCGGCGATGCGGGTTATGCGTTTGGTTCCGATCTAAAATTGCAAGACAAAACGGGAATGATTTATCTGCGATATGCTTCTCGTTTTGGGCCGATTGGTAATTTTCTGTTTGGAATGAAACGGGTTAAAAGTTTGATTGGTATGGATGTTAGCGCTTTGGGTTGGTTCCGCCGGGGTGTCGCGCCTTGGATGGATTTGATTCGGCTTGAAAGCGATAGCGGTACGACGGTTAGCAGTTATCACCGTTTCTGGTCTTTTGTGATGGGACTCGGCGCGATCGCGATCGGTATTGCTTCTCTATTTGTCTCGTTTGCTGCTTGAAAATAGAAAGGATAGTCCCAGACATACAAACTCAAGCTGTAGGGTGTGCAACGCGCACCTTACCATTGTTTTATTTAAAAGGTTGTAACCGGTTACTGTCGAAGAGGCTGGGAACCCATCTAACGGTCGGAAAAATGATTGTTAGCTGGCGATATTCTGTTTTTTCTGAGGGATAATTGACCAGATATGATATAGTCCTACTTTTGAGAATCAGTTATTCCGAATCTCAAATCGAAAAATCTCAAATTTCAAATCTCAAATGGTATTAATAGCCCGCTTGCACAAATTTCTGACGGCGACTGTGGATGAAAAATCCCGATCGCACACAATATTTTGGTTGACTCTGAGCTTGACATTTGCCGCAATTTATGGTTTGTTAGGCATCCAGCAAGCCTTCAGCGCCGAGTATGTGGTGCAAGACGATGCGAGACAGCACGTTTTCTGGATGATGCGGTTTGTCGATCCGCAATTATTCCCCAACGATTTCATTGCTAATTACTATCAATCAGTCGCCCCGGCAGGATACAGCACGCTCTACAAAATAGCAGCAACAATTGGGATTCACCCGCTATTTTTTCACAAAATATTACCACTATTTCTCGGCTTAATTTCCACTTATTACTGTTTTGGACTTTGCCTAGAAATTCTGCCAGTACCGCTGACGGGATTTATCGCATCTTTGTTGTTAAATCAGCATATGTGGATGACGGACGATTTGGCTTCCACAACGCCCAGAGCTTTTATATATCCGATATTTCTCGGTTTTTTATATTATTTGTCGCGCAGTTCGTTGCTGCCCTGTTTGGGGGCGATCGCCCTAATCGGATTATTCTACCCTCCTTACGCCTTGGTTGCTGCCGGAATTTTAGTTTTGCGGCTGCTAAGCTGGGAAAATGGCCGTTTGCGCTTGTCTGGCGATCGCACAAATTACCTATTTTGCAGTATAGGTTTGGGAGTAATTTTTTTAGTAATGCTGCCCTATGCCTTAGATAACTCTAAATTTGGCCCGACTTATACCGCAGCAGAAGCCAAGCAAATGAGGGAATTTGCGCCAAACGGCAGAAATGCTTTTTTTCGTCCCAATCCCAAGGATTTTTGGCTGACTGGTAGGGGAAGCGGGATGTTTCCCAAGTCGCTATTTACGCCTGTAACTCACTGTGCTGGATTGTTATTGCCGCTGTTGCTGTTTTGGCGATCGGCTTTTCCCTTAGCGAGTCGCATTAGTAGCAAAATCTGGCTGTTACTTCAGCTATTTTTAGCATCCTTGGCGATGTTTTTTGCCGCTCACGCTACCATTTTTAAGCTGTATCAACCTGGACGCTATACTGCGTATAGCTTGCGCTTTATTATTGTGTTGGTAAGTGCGATCGCCCTAACATTAATTATCGATGGAGTCTGTCATTGGGCTTCAAAAACCGAAACAACCTTCTATTTGAAAAATCAAGTTGCACTAATAACGACAGCAACAATCGCTATCGCCGTCATCCTTTATCCTTGCTTGGTTGAAGAGTTTCCCACAGTCGGGTATATAGAAGGTAAAATGCCGACTTTATACAAATTTTTTCAGCAACAACCTAAAGATATTCTGATTGCTTCGATCTCGGGAGAGGCGGAGAATTTACCGACTTTTAGTCAGCGTTCTGTTTTGGTGGCAAAGAAATATGCAGTGCCGTATCAGAAAGGTTATTTTAGCGGATATTTACGGCGGATTAACGATTTAATTCGCGCTCAGTACACTCCCGATCGCTCTGTATTGCAAAACTTCATTAAAACCTATGGAATTACTTTTTGGATGCTCGATCGCAATGCCTTGACTCTTCAGTATGTAAATGATTACGGCTGGATCGATGATTTTGAGGCTACACCGGAGGCGATGCTTTCTCTCAAGCAGGGAAAAATTCCCGCGTTAGCTCCCGCAATGACAACTTGTGCTGTTTTTCAGAATGAAGTTGTAGTGGTTTTAAATGCGTCTTGTATTGTGAAATTGACTGAAAAATGAGACAAGAATAGCCATACAATAAATGCGTTTGTCGTGAGGACTTTAATCCTCTATCGTTCGATGAGGAATGAAGGAAGTTCTGACTAAAAACCAATTTTTATCACTTTTAACAATTAATCACCCAAAATAATTCTTGTTGATTTTAGCCGTTTTTGCCCGGTGCGTCGCTATGAGATTATCGATCGAATGCCAGAGATTTTTTATGGCTACGCACCCTACGATTACTTATTGTAGGGTGCGTAGCTGGGAGAATATTGGCCACTATTTGAAGATATTGATGGCGACGCACCACACAGTTTTAGGTGCGTCGCAGTAAGTATTTGTCAGCACTATTTGAGGCTATTTGAGGGTAACAGGCCGCATAGTTCAAGTAAGTAATCGAACTATTAAGTAGGGGCAATCCCCCTGCGGGTTGATGCTGCTGATGGGTGATGTTGCGGATATCGTGCAATTAAATCATCTCCGAAATTAAAGGTGAATATAGATCCGGGGCCAGCTTAGTAGAGAATGAAAAGTGCACAAAAGCCCGATCGCAAATTATCCATACAGCAAAAACATGGCAACACTTTACGTCAACCCGCAAACAGGCAGCGATGGAGCAGCCGGCAGCCAATCGGCTCCCTTCAAAACGATCGCCCGCGCGATCAGCCGCGCTGCATTGGGAACTGTGATTCAGCTAGCACCAGGGACTTACAGCACAGCTAGCGGCGAAAAATTTCCCTTGGAAATTCCCTCAGGAGTAAAAGTTATCGGCAGCGAAACTAACAAAGGTAATGGCACTCTGATTCAAGGAAGCGGTCAATTTGTCAGTCCCACCGCTGCGGGTCAAAATGTCACCATACTGCTAGCAACCGATGGCGAATTGCGGGGAATAACTGTCACCAATCTCGATACTCGTGGCACCGGAGTCTGGATTGAGTCAACTTCTCCCACTGTGGCTAACTGCACTTTCAGTAAGTGCAAGCGTGAAGGCGTTTTTGCCACGGGTTCCGCTAATCCTGCGATTCTAGACAACATATTTGTAGAAAACTCGGCGGCTGGCGTGATTATGGCTGGAACTGCTAAAGGCGTACTGCGGCGCAATGTTTTTCAAAATACCGGTTTCGGCATTTCTCTGCAAGCTCAATCGGCTCCTTTGATTGTTGACAACCAAATTTTGGCAAATCGCTCCGGTATTGTTTTAGCGGGGGACTCTAAGCCGGTTTTGCGCAAGAATCGCATTGAAAAAAATACCGAAGATGGTTTGACTGCGGTGGGGAAGTCGCTGCCAGATCTTGGTACGGCTCAAGATTTGGGCGGCAATATCTTTGCCAATAACGGCGAATTTGACTTGCAAAACGCGACGGGGCTGAAGATTTCTGCGCTGGGAAATCAGCTCAATCCTTCGCGGGTGAAAGGTTTATTTGATTTGGGTAATGTGACGCCAACTCCAACTCCAACTCCAACTCCAACTCCAACTCCGACTCCAACTCCCACTCCTGGGGGTGTAAAGTTTAACGACACCAGCACGCACTGGGCGAAGGATTTTATCGATCGCCTCGCTAAGATGAATATTGTTAACGGGTTTCCCGACGGCACTTTTAAACCTGATGAGAATTTAACTAGGGCTCAGTATGCGGCTTTGCTGGCGAAGGCGTTTGAGTTGGCGCCTCGCCGTGAGGCGACGGTTTTTAAGGATGTGGCGGCGGATTTTTGGGCATTCGGTGCGATCGTCAAAGCGAATCGAGGTGGATTTTTGGTTGGATACCCCGACAGCACGTTTCGCCCGGATCAGAATTTGACTAGATCTCAGGCGATCGTATCTTTGGTAAACGGCTTGCAGTTTACGGGCGGCAATCCTAATTCTTTGAGCGTTTATGCCGATCGAGCTTTGATTCCCAGTTTTGCCACCGCAGCCATCGCAACCGCCACAGAGCGTAAAATCGTCGTCAACTATCCGGCGCGGGACAAGCTTTCCCCCGCCCGCGACATCACCCGTGGCGAGATATCCGCCCTCGTCTACCAAACTCTGGTAGCCACAAACCGGGCCGAGCCAATAAACTCTCCCTATATCGTCTAAGGCACTTGGGAGAAAGGGGACAAGGCAGAGTTGAAATCAACCTCTCTCCTCTTCCCAAGTCTTGACTTCCGAGTGTCCAAATCGTTTTATGATTAAAAGATTAAGAAATTCAGCAATCTTTAAGGTTTGACTGTCAGATTATGGCTAAAATTCAATTTTCCCGGGGTATCGACGAAGATGCTGTGCCCGAAGTCCGCCTAACCCGTTCTAAAAGTGGAGATCAAGGGACTGCGACGTTTCTCTTTGAAAATCCCAAATCTCTCAGCAACAGTAGTACCCAAGACATTACTGGAATGTACATGATCGATGAAGAAGGCGAAATCATGACTCGCGAAGTTAAGGCTAAGTTCATCAACGGTCAGCCTGCGGGTTTGGAAGCTCTTTATCTCATGAGAAGTGCCGCAGAATGGGAACGCTTTATGCGTTTCATGGAACGCTACTCGGAAGCAAACGGCTTAGGATTTAGTAAGGCATAATAGATAGTTGGTAATTGGTAGTGGGTAATTGGTAATTGGCGGCTCGCCGGTTGCCGGTTGCCGATTACTTACGACAATAAACTATGACGCAAATTCCTCACCCCGACTTATCTAAAATAACCGTAAATTGCGCTATCATTACTGTTAGCGATACGCGCTCGGCTGAAACAGACAATAGCGGCTTGTTAACGAAAAAGCTGCTAAAAGATGCAGGTCACTCTGTGGTAGCTTACACTGTTGTTAAAGATGATGCGGCAAAAATTGTATTGCAAATGCAGGCGTTTTCCCAGCGCGAAGATGTGGATGCGATAGTTTTGAGTGGCGGGACGGGTATTTCTCCACGAGATACTACTTACGATGTGATGGAGAGTTTGCTCGACAGAATTTTACCGGGATTTGGGGAGATATTTCGGTTTTTGAGCTATCAAGAAATTGGTTCGAGGGCGATCGCCTCTCGCGCTGTTGCAGGCGTGTATCAAGGCAAATTAGTCTTTTCTCTTCCTGGCTCTAGCAATGGCGTAAAACTAGCTGTGGAAAAGTTGATTTTACCAGAATTAGTTCACTTGGTCAAGCAGTTGCGGGGAAGTTAAGGGCGGAAGTGGATTTTTTCGCTGAGGGGAGATATTGGCGGGCGATCGCTCTTTTAGTCGATCGCCTTGTGGTAATTTAAGGTTACGCTCATAAACCAGGCTTCCAACCGACAGTCGAGCGATCGCACATAAATTTCAGGGTACCAATAAGTTCGATCGTTCGGACTTCAGTCCTCATAGTTTTATGTTTTATGAAGACTTCAGTCCTCACTACCAACCTGGATCTGACATCATGCGATGAAAATCCCAGCAACCTTGTCTCCATTCATCGTCATGCGTGCCACAAATTCATCTCCACCATCTGCAAAACTCAGCTTCCACAAATAAATCTCACAACCTTCCTGTTTTAGATCTGCCAAATAACTAATTGAATATCCGTTTTGCAGACGTGAACCGAGTTCATCACTAACGTTATCGAACATTTCTTGTGTAATACCCGCTTTGTAGCCTGCATCGCCCACCGTGGTAAACAGTTCGTAATTTTTCGATGCCGTCGCATCCAAAATAACCTGCAAACAATCGATGACACTTTGAGACGGGGCTGTCTGGTTCATGATGATGTCCTTTATTTAGGGTTCTCTCAAAATGATCTAGCTAAGACTGCTGTCTAAACTATTAATTTTACCACATTTGCGATCGAATCCAGTTTTCGAGCATCATTGACCGCCAACATTGTTGGTACTCAAATAGAGTAGGGACACGGCACTGCCGTGTCCTACCCAAGCATCTCAAATACAGTCAACTGAAAACCGCTATATCGCCTCAGCAACAATAGTCCGGTGTCGGAGAGTATTGCGAGTGATTGTCGGCGCCGCAAAACCAGAATCAACCAAAGCCTGCTCAATATCCAACCCAAAATACTGATCCAAATAAGGCTCCGTACTCTTGAGCAAAGTCAAAATATAAGGAGGCATTTTGGCATAAACTTCCGACTGAGGATTCATATCCATAATTGTCAAATATCCGCCAACACGCAGCAAACGCCTCGCTTCCTGGAATACTTCCTTAGAAGCTTTCTGCGGCAATTCGTGACAAACTAAACAAATAGAAACTAAATCAAAACTAGCCGTAGCTAAACCAGTAGATTCAGCAGCAGCGTGCACCCAAGTCGGAGATTTTTGATTTGAAAATTCCGCTTTTCGCTGTTGAGAACGGTATTGAGCAACCGACAAAAAATAAGGCGATAAATCTACCCCAGTCATCTTTGCTTCCGGGTAAACATCCCCAAGCGCAAAGGTACTCATTCCCACACTGCATCCCAAATCCACAATATCTTCCGGCGAAGAACCAATTTGAGCTTTGACAATTTCGTGATAGCTAGCGCGAAGTTTAGCATCGCCTTCTGCACCGGCTTCCGGCCAAATTCCCGCATGAACTGCGCGGGCTGCAACTTCAACTTCTGTCGCAGCTTCCCAACTCATATTACCTTTTTCATAAGCGTGGAATGAAGTTAGATAATATTTCGGGTAAACAAGATCGGGATTTTCTACACTGAGCAATTCTGCATCCCAATTTCGGGACAAAAGTGCTTGCGCTTCTTCTCGCCAATGCACTCCGATTTTTTCGGCTCTATTGATCATCATTTCCCGCGCTTGGTGCTTGGCTAAAGCGGCCAAAGGTTTGATGGAAAGTACGCCATTTACTAAGCGCGAAGCTAATCCCGGAGTTTTGTTAACTGCAACAGTCATATTTTATATTTTTCTGTTTTGTGCTATTTATAGTAACACATATATGTCATTTTTAGTGATTTGAGACAATGAAACTTTACAAGGTTCGCAGTAAGGACTTTAGTCTTTTCTTGGATGCGGACTTGAGTCCTCATTACAAACCAATCTGAGTATGATCCTTTGAACCCAGATGATATTACCGGGAAATCTGGAATTGGATTTGTGGGAGTTGGAGTATTTGGAATAACACTATCAAATATGGTTATTTAGGAGTTTGTTGTGAGCAAATCAATTGTGGAATTGGTTGACAATTTGCCGGATTCTGGGATTACTGTGATGATGCTCAAATCCCTCGATTTTGTAGTTCCGGGGGAATGGAATAATCTATCTGGTTTCGATCGTACTATTCGAGCGCTCACAGGGGAAACCGATCGCGCTTACGCCGAAATATTATTCGCCCGGATGTAATACAAATTTTCTGAAATCTTGCAACATTATTCGTAGGGTGTGTCGCCATCAACAATCCCTCAATAAAAATCGACTTTTCGAGCAGCGACGCACCTGATACCAATTATCAAAAATCATGCAACTGTTGCATAAATTTGATAAATTGGTATAACCTCCTGTGATGAATCAAATGCGAAGAGGTATGTCATGCACCTCGCATTCCCAGGATTGCTGATTTGATTCGGCTTACTAGACGCAAGCGCAGTCAGAAACCGGGTTTTTTACGAAAATCATTCGTTTGGGCCCGCCAATTAGGTAAAAAACCGGGTTTCTTTGGTCTCAATGCGAGTTTCCTCGTCTGAGAAAAAAGGTTATCTGTGAAATCTACGGAAAAGTGCGATCGCGAATCAACTCAAAAAATCAAGCAAAAACAACAGTACGATTACCATAAACTAAAACACGATTTTGTAAATGATATCGCACCGCCCTTGCCAAAACAACCCTTTCTAAATCTTTACCTTTGCGAACCAAATCAGACACTTCATCGCGGTGACTCACACGCACCACATCTTGCTCAATAATCGGGCCAGCATCTAAATCCGGCGTCACATAATGGGCTGTGGCGCCAATAATTTTTACTCCTCTTTCATAAGCTCTTTCGTAGGGATTAGCCCCCACAAATGCGGGCAAAAATGAATGATGAATATTGATCACCCTAGGAAATTTCATCATAAAATCTTGAGTCAAGATTTGCATATATTTCGCCAAAACGACTAAATCAATGTTATATTTTTTGAGCGTATCTAACTGTTGTGCTTCTTGAATAGCCTTATTCTCTTTGTTAATGGGAATATACTCAAAATCGATACCATACTGTTCAGCAATGGGCTGTAACTTTTCATGGTTACTGATAATCAGGGGAATTTCACCATTAATTTCTTTAGAACGTTGTCGCCAAATCAAGTCTAATAAACAATGATCTTGACGACTTACCCAGATTGCAATCCGTCGAACTTCCTGGGAGAAATGTAATTGCCAATTTGCTTGTAAATCCTTGGCAAGTTCGCTAAAAGCATCTGTCATTTCTTCGACGTTTAAGTCAAAACCGTCTAATTGCCATTCCAGACGACTTAAAAATAATCCTGCGGTAAAATCAGTATGGTGATCCGCGTGGATAATATTGCCATTATGGGAAGCGATAAAATTAGCAAGTAAGGCGACAAGTCCTTTGCGATCGGGACAGGAAATTAAAAGGGTTGCAGTCTGGCTCGTCATGGTATAATGAAAAACTTGTTGAGTTTTGAATTTTCACTTAATTATATCAGGATCATCGTGATATGGCGATCACAAATCATTAGTGAAAACAGATCAAACCAGTTTTATACGTCCAGAACTACAGAAAATCAAAATCCTGCACATCTTCGCTAAAAGTCCTGACTGTTAACTCCTTCCCTAAATCCTGAGCTAGTAAATCGATACCGTCAATAACTTGATTTGGCTCTGCAATACTCAAAACCTCATAACACTTTTCCCGATATTCAGGACGTTCTTG
>JBDTEI010000182.1:0-3525 GCA_039922675.1 Microcoleus sp. | reverse complement strand
ACTGTCTGGTTGAGGCAGGTTGAAGGGTTGGAAGAATTGCTGAAGCAAAGCTGCAATTTTCTCAGCAGTCAACCGGAGTATTTGAGAAGGGTTTCAACTATCTGCAAGTAACGTAGACGGCGGTTTCAACCGCCGTCTAATTTATCAATTTACTTTGACAGGCGAAGCATTTACATTAGGATTTTTAACTCTTCTTAAAAGTTCTTGTCTGGCTTGTTCGGGATTTTGCCCTTTGGGTACTTGATATAATAATCTACAGGAACCGTCTTGAGGATTAGCTGCACAAATAATTAGTTGACCGCTGGTTGATGCACCTGCTGTGACTATATTATCCCAGCTTTCTTGGGGTTGCGAGTTGTTGAGAATTCCCGAGACTCTGGTGCATCGAGTAATTGCGTCTTCTCCCGATTCATTGAAATAGTTATCGGCTACCCACAGAATAAGGGGAATATTTTTGCCTTGTTGGACAGCGATTGTCGCTGGGTGGCCGCCCGCAGCGCCACAGAAGAATGACGGGGTTTGGGCAAAGGCGGGACTGTTTGCTAAAATCGGAGCTGCCAGGGCAATAATTGACACGCTAAAAACTGACTTTAAGACCCGAAATTTCATGGGCGGTAATAAGCTTTTTCATTTATGGTTACTAATACTCTAAAAAGTTAGACTGCTGGTTTCCGGGAAGATTAGGCATTTAGGGAAAAAATAAAATTTATTTTGTAAAGTTTTGCCGTTAGCGAAGCCAGCCCCTACGGGGGCTGCGCCAACGGAGAGGATCGCACATACTGACCTTATCTTCGCCAAAACTCACCAAAAAAGCTCGCGCTAGAAAGGCTTCGGCAGAAAATACGTGCAGCCGCAGGGGCTCCGGCGCGAAGGTATAGGGTAAAGGTGCGGTTTTTCACCGTTTTTTGTTGAGCTTTGCCCTTCCTGAGTCCGCCCCCCTAAACTGGAACCTGTGTTAGCATCAATAAAAATCTTCTCTTTAATAATCAACAATGGGCAATGTTCTGGTGCTGAATGCCTCCTACGAACCGCTCAACATCACCAATTGGCGAAGGGCGGTAGTTTTGTTGCTGAAAGGAAAAGCAGAACAGGTAGAACATAACGGGAAATTTATTGCGCCAAACTTCCCGCTACCAACTGTGATTCGACTGCGGCATTACGTCCGAGTTCCCTATAAGGATATTCCGCTTACCCGCCGGAACATCTTGCACCGGGACGCCCACTCTTGTCAATACTGTGGCTATACGGGCGACGATTTGACCCTGGATCACGTGATTCCCCGATCGCGCGGGGGAGGCGAAAGTTGGGAAAACCTCGCTACGGCGTGCGTGCGCTGCAATGTCCATAAAGGCAGTCGCACCCCGAAAGAAGCGGGAATGCTGCTGCGCTATCCGCCGAGGAAACCTCACAGCGGTCTTTATTTTGAAGTGACTAGACACGTTAAAAGCGGTATGCACCAAGAATGGCAAAAATATGTAATCGGCCTTTAAACCCCTGTCAGCGAAAGCGCGGGGGTTTTTTGCGCAAGTTCTCAGTTATAGGCGTGGCGCCCTTGGTGCCCGCCCGATAGTTTTGAATTAAATAGTTAAATAGTTAAAGAGAGAATTTACGCTCTTAACTCCGGTTTCTGGTGAGAAATATTGGGTTTGACGAGGAAGCATCTAAAAAGAAACCGGGTTTAAGAGCTTTTGGCGTGCAAGTCCTGAAAGAATTAGAGTTCTGGACGCACCAAAATCAAAGAAACCGGGTTTTTGCCTAATCTATGGACTACAGCGAATAATTTTCTCCAAAAACCCGGTTTCTGGTCGCTCGTCCGTAAGTCCTAAATTAAATGGTTAATGTTTAACAATGAAAGACCACCCCCCTACCAATTCAGATGAAATATCTGGTAACAGCGAAGGTAAGGTTGACCCGATCCGCGAGGTTGTACCCGCTGTGAGTGCGCCCCAGAAACGGCGCAGCAAAGCCGAAGTTGTTTCCCAAGAGAATCGTGTCAGTCTCCGCGAAGAATTGCACGATCGCAAAGTCGAGCAATTGCGGCAAATGTTCGATCGCCACAGAGGCAATCGCCAGTTAATATTATTGCAAGATTTTCCAGATCCCGACGCACTTTCGAGCGCTTGGGCTTACAAATTAATCGCCGAAAAGTACGATATCCAATGCGAGATCATCTACGCCGGCGCCCTCAGCCACCAAGAAAATATTTCTTTAGTTAGATTGACAGGGTTGCCGTTGCAGCGGTGGACACTGGAAACAGTCAAAACTAAGGATTTGTCGATGTATCAGGGCTGTACTTTCATCGACAACCAAGGCACGACTTGTAACTTAACCGAGTTTATTTTAGCGGCTGGAGTTCCGATCGCCGCCGTGATCGACCACCACAATTTGCAGGGGGAAATGAACGCAGAATTTACCGATTTGCGCCCTCAAATCCGCGCTACAGCCACGATTTTTTCCGAGTATTTGCAAGCCGGAATGCTAACTCTCGACAGCAGTGTCATCCTGCACATCAAGTGCGCTACAGCTTTGATGCACGGTTTGCGATCGGACACCAATGCCCTCAGACAAGCTCAGGAGGAGGACTTTTTGGCTGCGGCTTATTTGAGCAGATTTTATGACCCGCAGTTGTTGAATGCGGTATTGCAGTCGTCTCGTTCTAAGTGGGTGATGGACGCGATCGAGCGATCGCTCAAACACCGCACCGTCCAGAACAATTTTTCGATCGCCGGCATCGGCTACCTCCGCTATGACGATCGGGATTCTATTCCCCAAGCAGCGGACTTTTTAGTAACAGAAGAGAATGTACACACAGCAGTTGTCTACGCAATTGTTCATGACAAAGACGAAGAAATTGAAGTAGTAATTGGCTCGCTGCGAACTAATAAAATCACTCTCGATCCCGACGAATTTATTAAAGAAGCCTTCGGTCAAGATGCTCAAGGACGCTTTTTTGGCGGTGGCAGAAGTCAAGCGGGCGGTTTTGAAATTCCGGTCGGATTTCTTTCCGGTGGCAATGATAATAGCGATTATGCAAAGCACAAATGGGAAGTATTCGATGCTCATATCAAGCAAAAATTGCTGAATTTAATTAGTCCTAAAGACAATCCTGTTTACGATCGTTAACTCTGGATTTTCCAGGTGCGGTTTTGATTCCAGCAAGAGCCTGGGAATACCGATCAGTAGGCTTCACCTCTAGTTTCTACGAGGTTTAGTCGTATTTTTTCTATTTTCCAGGCAATCTCAACTTGACATTAGTTTAAAAAAAGAATACAGATTTAAGCCCGTACTTCAAAATACAAGCTTCATCAGTCATTCCCAATCTAAAATCCTTCGTCTGAGCGATCACGCCGAAGTCTCTAATCTCAAATGGTATCAATACTTCGGACAGTTTTTTAACGGCCCTGTAAGCCTATCGCGAGGAAGCCCTGCCATTTTTAACGCATTTTAGGCAACGAGTGCGGTGGACTTAAACCTTGAAATAATAGTTTACCATATAGCCAGTAAGGGTTTCAGACACTCGATCAG
>JBDTEI010000181.1:0-7307 GCA_039922675.1 Microcoleus sp. | reverse complement strand
GGGAGCTGTCTTGGGCGCCGGAGATGCCGATGCGGCCTTGGGCGCCGGAGATGCCGATACTGCCTTGGGCGCCGGAGATGTAGGAGCTGGGCTGGCGGGCGCAGCAGCACTGGGAGTGGCTTTTGGTGTAGGAGAAGCTGCCTGTGGGCCCCCAGATGGCCTGGGAGATGGAGATGTGGCTTGAGACGCGGGAGATGTGGCTTTTTGGGCGGGGGGGGAAGCAGCTTCGGGGGTGCTGGGTTCAGGGGTCGAGCCGCCGACAAAGGGCAAATTGCCAGTCAAGTAAAGCGCCGCGATCACCCCCAGAGGCACTAAGATACCCACAGGTATTGCCCATTTGGGGAATTGTTTTTTGGGAGGCGGGGCTATATCTTCGTCTTCGTCTTCCTCGTCGTTGTCTTCGTCATCTCGATCGAATTCTGCCTCTTGATAATAGTCTTCGCTATCGGGTTCGACATCATCTAAACCCACAGAGTCGTCAGGCATTGCAGTATCCGAGGCGTAAAGCATTGGCTCGGGGGGCATCAGATCTATTTCTTCTTCCCACGCAGCCGAGCCGTCACCTGTTCGACGCCCGTAAACCTTGACAGTGTGAATTGATTCGACTCCCAAATTCGTCATCCCGCTGCGGATGAAATCGACCAATGCCATTTGACTCGGCACTTTGTCTGACTCCAGAATAATGTGGAGGCAGCCATTGTCTCGCGTCACATCGGCGTTGATGCCTTTGGGTTTGAGTGTACGGTTGATGCTAGATGCGATCGCTTTTGGATCGCCCTGCTTCAGAAGTTCCCTCAGGTTCTGTTGTGTCATGGGTAGCGCTCTTTTTTTTTGGGGGTGGAGAGCCGGCAAATAATATTAATCGATCGGCGTTCGGCGGCGGACAATATTTATTTACCACATTAACTTCTACTGTGGCGTTCTGAGAGTATTTCTAGTCTCTCTTCAAGACTTTTTGCCCCGCTATCGGGCCCGGCAGCATATTCCCGAAGCAAAATTTGTGATAAAAATTTACAGTCACGGCCCGCTCGTGCTGCGAGGAGAGGAGATCAGCGAAACAAGCTAGAAAGTTCTATAACTTTGGTTTGCAGGGTTGAAATTTCTTCCCGGCCCCGTTTTAAAGAAGCTTCTAGGTCTAGCAGCAAAGGCAAACTTTTTTGTAGTTTTTCTAAGCTGGCGTTCTTGACTTCTTGGCGAAAATAGTATACTCGTTTCGGATTGCCGAGGTCTAGAGCTTGAGCAATTTTATCATCCCGATCGCCCGCTTGGATCATCGCCTTGACCCACAGCCAAATCCGAAACTTACCAGTCAAGCCAGCTACAATCCTCAAACCTGGCTCGCTCCGGGCCGTTAAGCCCGCCAATAGCTCCAAAGCGGAGGAAGTATTGCCCTCGCGGATCGCATCGGCTAGCTGGAAGGTATTTTGGGCGTGACAGTGCACCAGTGCGGCGACTTCCTCCGGGTTGAGAGGTTGGCTGCGGTTGCCGGCAAACAACAGCAATTTTTCGAGTTCGCTGTATAGCTGACGGGTATCGCTACCGATGGATGTGGCCAAAAGTTCGATCGCCGTGGCGGTCAATTTGACATTCATTTCGGCGGCGACTTGGCGCACCCGCTGGGCTAATTCCTTGTCATTCCAAGGCGGAATCGGTGAAAATTCTCGAAATTCGGCGGACTTGGCGAGTAACTTAGTAGACTTGAGCCGGCTATCGGGTTTTTTGACGGATGTCAGTAATAACACCGTGGTAGGGGGAATTACTGGCAGCGTCCGTTCCAATTGGGCTAAGAGTTCTGGAGAGCACTGCTGGGTTACAGTCGTATTTGCCAGCCAGACAAAACGGCTGCCGCTACCGAAGGGCGGCGTTAAGGCTCGATCGAGTCCTTCAACCACAGCGTCAGGTCGATCGGCAACAATCTTGTCATAGTTAAAACTAGCCCAATTGGGGTCCAGGGCAGTTTGGCGCAAACTTGTGACTGCTTGTGCGATCGCAAAGTCGTCTTCCCCCCAAAACAGGTAAATTTGCATGAAAAACGCTCAGTAGCCAAAAAAATCAGATTGGGATGCTCCGCAAGTCCAAGATATCCTGAATTGGGCTGTTGGAAGCCCGCACCATAATATAAAATTTGGTGTGGGAGTATTTCACCGCGAGGAAATCAAGATTGGATGATACTTATCAAGCTTACGTAAATCGGGTAGCGCGAATGACGCTGCTGGACTCCTATAAGTCCCAGGTGGAACACATTCAGGAATCTCCAAAATTTAAGCCCGATCAAGCCGGTCACAGAGATCCTGTGCCTTTTCCGGGTTATTCGGTGATTACGCCACCTGCGGGGGAAGATGCCGAAAATACTGCACTTTATAGTAATTTAAACTCAGTCCAACAACGGCTATTGCAGGAAATCGCGGACGGTGCGCTCGTCGCACTACCTCCTGATAGCTTCCATTTAACCGTGGCTGATGTGATTTGGAGCAGCGCTTTTCGAGATGCCTCTGATAAACATCCCGAATTTGAGGGGCAACTGCGCGAGCGCATGAAAGATCGTTTTGCCACCTGCAAACCCCTAGCAGGTGGCCCTCCCATACGCTGGACAGTGCTGGGGTTGATGGTGATGACTAGAGCTGTGGGTGTGTGTTTGGCACCGACGGACGAAAACTCTTACAAGCAAATTCTGGAGTTTCGTCGATCGATCTATCAAAATCCCGATTTAATGGCTTTGGGAATTGAACAGCAATATCATTTTACGGCACACATTACTCTGGCTTATTTTGGGGACATCGGGCCGAGCCTAGACCGTGCTCGTTTGTGCACCCTGATGTCTGAGTTAAACGACCAATGGCTCGACACCCCCCAGGAACTGTGCGTGCACCGAGCGGAACTGCGAAAGTTTGACGACATGACTAGCTACGTTCGGCAACCGGATTGGCCTGTTTTTGAGTTTTAAGGAAGGGGAAGAAAGAAGGAAGAAGGAAGAGGGAAGAAGGAAGAAGGAAGAAGGCGAATTTTCCCATTCCTCCTATCCTCCTCTCCTCTCCAAGTCTCTCCCTCTCCCCCTTTCCTCTGTGCCAACCGCCAAGATACTCCCGATTAAGTGCTTTAATTATTCTGGCTTGGTAACAAAATCAAGCAAAAAATTTATGAGAAACCAGGAAAAGTCAGTAATTCTGGTTTTTTAATTTTTGATGAAAAAGTGAATGTACACGTTGTTGGTATAGGTTTAGATGGAGCTGCTGGGCTGAGCGAATCGGCGCGGCAGGTGGTAGAAATGGCGGCTCTGCTCATTGGGAGCGATCGGCATTTGAGCTATTTTTCCCAGCAATCCTGCGAGCGCTGGGCGGTGGCAGATTTAACCAAAGCAATTCTGGAAATTCGGCGGTGGTTGACCGCAGATGCGAATTTAGAGCCAAATGCAGGAACTTTTTCGCCACCCTCCACCCCCACGCCTCAGCTTATTGTAATTTTAGTAGCAGGCGACCCGCTGTTCCACGGCTGGGGAAAGTTGCTAATTTCCCAACTGCCGCCGGATCAATTGACATTTCACCCCCATCTGAGCTCAGTGCAGTTGGCCTTTAACCGCTTGCAAATCCCTTGGCAGGATGCTCATTTTGTCGGCTCCCAAGGACGTTTTTTTGAGGAACTGACGGCAAAACTCAAGCTGGGTGTTGAGAAAATTGCGGTACTCGCGGACGAAACTCGCACTCCGGCGGCTATAGCCAGTTTGGTAGAAGCTCTCGATTTGCCTACACGCTACCAGTTTTGGGTGTGCGAAAATTTGGGTTCTGCTGAGGAGAAAGTGGGTTGCAGGTCTGTGGAAGCTTTGCTGGGAGAGTCTTTTGCACCTCTGAGCGTGGTGGTGATGCTGCGGCAGTCTCCACCGACAGAAGCTTTGGATTTGGGAAAGTTGCCTTTGTTGGGGATTCCCGATGCAGCTTTTATCGGTTGCGGTGACAGGCCTGGTTTGACGGTGGAACGGGAGGTGCGGGTGTTGGTGCTGGCACAATTGGCTTTGCAACCGGAACAAGTTGTCTGGGATGTGGGTGCTGGTAACGGTTCTGTGTCGATCGAGATTGCTCGTTTATTCCCGCAGTCTGAGGTATATGCGATCGAACAAACGGTTTCTGGGACTTCTGCGATCGAACTTAATTGTCGCCGTTTTGAGTTGCAAAATGTGTTCTCGATTCAGGGAACCGCCCCGGAAATTTTGCACCGCTTGCGTCCGCCGCACCGGATTTTTATCGGCGGTAGCGGTGGAGGGTTGACTAAAATTTTGGGTGTTTGCGCCCTGCGGCTGGTCGCTGGAGGGTCGATCGTGCTTGCTTTGGATGTTTTTGAGGATATTGCTACTGTTTTGAGCTGGATTGGCGATCGGGTGCGCCGGGAACCGCACTGGAGTTACCGAATTGTGCAGGTGCAGTTATCGCGTTCTGTGTCTGCGGGGAGTTTGACTCGTTTTGATGCGTTGAATCCAATTTCGATTTTGACGATCGATCGACATTTGAATTAATGCTCTAATCTTAACCGCAGATGTCAAGCAGATCAACACAGATCCACGCAGATAATTTCTTGATTGGAAAGGGAGGGAAAGCAACTTGGGATATGAGGTTTTAATTTTTCAATAATAAAAGTACGGCTGCTGTTGTTAGCAATAATAGGATTCCGGCTAAACCAGCTAAAGGTTTGGCTGCTATTCCTGTAATCCATTCGGGTATGCGGCCTGTGGGATTAATTAGGCTTTCTGTATCTACGATAGTTATACCCCAAATCCATCCGGCGTGCAGTCCGATCGCCAATCCTAAACTGCCATTGTCGGCGATGCGGGCTAAGGTTAAAACCATGCCCATCAGCCACAAGCCCGGTAGTTGCGGTATAGTTTCTTTGGCTGCCCAAATTAGGTGGGCGATCGCAAAAATGAAACTGGCGATCGCACCTGCGGTTAATATTGAGTAATCTTGCTGGAGTAGATTTGGCAAACAGCCGCGAAAGATTAACTCTTCTGTGGCGCTAATCCACACTGCTAATAACAGAGTCACCAGAGTTGCAGGTTTGAGGATTGAAGCCCAAGGATTAATGATTGTTTCGCCTGTTTCTGTTTGAACTTTGCTGTTTTGTAGTTCGATCCAACCAGCAGTTAATTGCACGCCGAACAAAACTGCTAAGCTGACTACTGCTAATGTTAATCCCAGCAGCGAGGATATCAAAGTTGCGGGTTGCCAATACCAACCCCAATCGGCAAAAGATACGCCTTCGATCCAAGTTGTCGCCCACAAAATTAAGGGAACAATTAAGTACAGGGAAGCGAGTAAAGGCAGTTTTTTGTTGCCCAATGGTTGGGGCGGATGCCATTTTAGGGCGATCGCCAGTATAATTCCTATGGGCAACCACAAACCAATCCAAGTTGAGAAAAAAACAATTACTTTGACAATTGCTGGTATTGAGGGCGACAGCAGTCGCAGGTTATTTAGGCTGTTCCACATTTAAGCGATTGTCTCAAAATTTTTGATTAATACGTAAACCGCAGATGTCAGGCAGATAAACACAGATGAACGCAGATGATTTTAAGATTTGAGAACTTCTGCAATGCAATTCAATTCTACTTCTTCGTTGCGGAAATTTCCTCGAATCTGTTCCCTCAACATCCGTTAAATCCGCTACAAAATCCGTTGTCGAACCTTCCTCAACATCTGTTAAATTCGCTACAGAATCCGTTGCCGAACTTCTTTCTTAACGATCGATCCGGCGCTGAATTTGTCTGAGAGACTGGTACATTTCGGGTAAGCGGTTGTACACAGCAGCGGCTTTGAGAAATAGTTTGTGGGGAATTGCTGGAACCCCTGTCACGATCGCACCTGCGGGCACGTCGCTGTGAATTCCGGCTTTGGCTGTGGCGATCGCCCCATCTCCAATTTTAGCTTGATTGGCTATTCCTACTTGACCGGCCAAAATTACATTGTTGCCAATTATTACTCCGCCCGCTAAGCCGACGTGGGCGGCAAAAACGCAATTTTTCCCGATTTGACAGCCGTGACCTACGTGTACTAAATTGTCGATTTTGGTATTGTGGCCGATGCGGGTTTCTCCAACTGCTGGCCTGTCGATCGCGCTATTGCAGCCCACCTCAACGCCCTCTTCCAATACAGTGCATCCCGACTGCTCCATTTTCACCCATCCTGTGGCTGTTGGCACGAACCCAAAACCTTCGGAACCGATCGCCGCACCGCTGTGAATCACGCAATTTGCCCCGATCCGAGTACGTTCGTGAATCACACAGTTAGCGTGTAAAACTGTATTTTCGCCAATTACCGCATCTGGGTAAATTACGACATTTGGATGAATGCAAACGTTATTGCCAATTTTGACTTTTGCTTGAATAACTGTGTGGGGCCCGATACTGACATTTTCACCGATTTCGGCTGAGGGGTGAACTGTGGCGGAGGGATGTATTTCGGATGCTGGGCGAAATGGTTGGTAAAAAAGGGCGATGGTTTGAGCAAATAGCAATCGGGGATCGGCTGCGGAAATCCAAGCAATGTTGCGATCGCTGCATTGAGCTTGCAGGCTTTCGTCTAAGGGTAAAATTAAGGCTGAAGCGTTTGTGGTGGCTGCATGAGCGGCAAATTTAGCTCCTTCTATGTAGCTGATTTTACCGGATGTGGCTTCATCAACTGGGGCGGGGCCTGTAATTTCTCGATCGTCCGCGCTTGAGGATGTGAGGCTGCGATCGGCTGCTAAATTAAGTTTTTGTACTATTTCGCTAAACTGCATTATTTATCAAGATTTCCTATTCACACAGATTTCTCACAATTAAAGTTACCAGCTTTGGGGCGCTACCGGAGCATTTGCCCAAAAACTTTGGTAGGGTTTCAACCGCCGTCTTGAAATTATCTGCGTTGATCTGCGTTGATCTGCCATCTATCTGCGGTTGGTCTATCAAAGATTTATGCAATTCAACTCTAGTTTAGCAGCGCCCATGCAAAGGGGAGCCGATCGTCTTCTGCTCCCACTCACTCTCAAAAAGCTGTAAAATATTCAGTTATTTTTGGCAATTATTGCACAGAGGATGCTTCTACATCTACGGTGCGGGCTGTACCTTCTGAATAGGTGCTGGTTGCTTCAGATGCTGAATCTTTCTCTGTTTGACGGGATTTAAAATGGTCGATCGCCATTTGGGATACTTCGGAAATCAGCAATACAGCGATCGCCACATCGTCTATTTGTCCCACTACGGGGAGAAAATCTGGTGCAATGTCGATCGGGCTTACCAGATATGCCAGTGTTCCCAGAATAATCCACCAGCGGTACTTGGGGTT
>JBDTEI010000180.1:0-4365 GCA_039922675.1 Microcoleus sp. | reverse complement strand
GCGCAAGAAATCGGCATCGGTTGGATGGAAAGCTTGCACCCCGATGACTTGCCAAAATATATGGATGTTTACCGGAGAGCCTTCGACGCCCGCAGCCAGTACCAGATTGAGTACCGATTGAGGCGCTATGACGGGGAATATCGCTGGGTTGTGAGTACGGGCGTACCGCTGTACAGACCCGATCGCATTTTTGCCGGTTACATCGGTTCTTGCATAGATATTAGCGATCACAAACTGGCAGAACAAGAACGGGTTGCCGCTTTGTCCCGCGAACAAGCAGCCCGCAAGCAAGCAGAAGAGACAGCGAAAGCACTACTATCAGCAAACGCTCGAATTACTCACATTCTCGAAAGCATTACCGACGCTTTTGTCGCCTTCGATTTAAACTGGAACTACACCTATATTAACCACAAAGCTCTTGAGCTTTTAGGCAAGTCACAAGTCGAACTACTAGGTCAAAATATTGGGGATATTTTCCCCAAATTTCTCGATTTACAGTGTTACCAAATGGCTAGCAAAGCATTAGCAGAAAAAGTAACAGTCGAGTATGAAGAATTTGTACCTTTATTGAAAAAGTGGTTGGAAGTGCGTTTTTATCCTTCCGATTCTGGTTTGTCGGCTTACATCCAAGACGTGACCGAGCGCAAGCAAGCAGAAGCAGCACTCAAAGCTAGTCAAGAAAAGCTGAGAATGTTTGCAGAAGCTAACTTGATGGGAATTCTGTTCGGCGATATTAACGGCGGCATCAGTGAGGCTAACGATGAATTTTTGCGGATGGTGGGCTACACGCGGGAACAGTTGCAGCGCGGGGAACTCCGTTGGATTGATATTACACCGCCGGAGTACCTACCGCTGGACGCAATCGGCATCGCAGAGGCAAAATCCGAGGGCGTTTGTACTCCCTACGAAAAGGAATATATTCGGCCTGATGGCAGCCGGATTTCAGTGTTGGTGGGGTATATTTTGTTGGGGGAAAAACGGCAAGAATCAGTGGCTTTTATTCTCGATTTGACGGTTCGCAAGGAGTTGGAAAAAGAACTGCATGATCGAGCTGAGGAATTGGCTCGGGCAAACCGGATTAAAGATGAGTTTCTGGGAACTTTGTCCCACGAATTGCGGACGCCGTTGAATGCGATTCTGGCATGGGCGCAACTGCTGCGCCACCGCAAGTTTGATGAAAAAACGACTCTTAAGGCTCTGGAAACGATCGACCGCAATACGCGATCGCTAGGGACGCTAATTGAGGATTTGTTGGACGTGTCACAGATTATGACTGGCAAACTGTCGCTGAATTTGCGATGGGTAGATTTGATTTCGACTGTTGAAGGTGCTATCGATACTCTTGCTCCTGCGATTGGGGCAAAAAATATTGAAATTGTGATGGATTTCGACCAAACTGCGGGGCGGATTTTTGGGGATTCCGGCCGCTTGCAGCAGGTGGCGTGGAATTTGCTGTCGAATGCGATTAAGTTTACTCCTGACGGAGGACAGGTGAGGGTGGCGCTGCGCAAGGTGGAGAGGACGGGTATCCCCGAGCAATCCGCCTGTTGTGAAAATTTGTCGCCACCTACTGTGGAAATTGAGGTCAGCGACACGGGACAAGGGATTGCAGAAGAGTTTTTGCCGCACGTTTTCGAGCGATTCAGCCAAGCTGACAGCTCAAGTGCGCGATCGTACAACGGATTGGGTTTAGGTTTAGCTCTAGTTCGCCATTTTGTGGAAATGCACGGGGGGACGGTGCAAGTGGAATCGGCTGGGAAGGGACAAGGAGCCACGTTTTTCGTGAGATTGCCAATTAAACAGCGAGAGGGCGACGGCGGATTTTCTGTTGCTGGGGCTGGGGAGTTTGTGGCTAGAGAAACCCCGGCCAGAGCCGCTATCAATGAGTCTTTTGTCAGCAGCAACCTTTCGGGAGTGAGGGTGTTGGTGGTTGATGGCGAGGGGGATTCCCTGGATCTTGCGCGTACAGTGCTCGAAGATTGCGGGGCCGAGGTGGAGACGGCTGTATCGGGAATGGAAGCCTTGGAAGCGATTTCTAGGCTGAATCCGGATGTGTTGGCGATCGATCTCGGGATGCAAACCGCTGATGGAGACGCTCTACTGCCACAAGTGCGAGAGCGAATGGCGGACAGGGAAATTCTGGCGGTGGCTTTCACGGCTTCCGGTAGGGTCGAGGAACGGTTGCGGGCGCTGCGGCAGGGTTTTCAAATTCACCTGCCCAAGCCTCTCGATCCTGCTGAGTTGGTGGCGGTAGTGGCAAGTTTGGTGGCGCGCGCGAGGGATTTTTGATTGACTCGGCGACAATGGAAATCTTCGCTACCAATCAGTTTTATTGGATAGGGGCGATCGATCGCACATTATCAAGAACTTGGGTTTAAAACCCTGTCCTTTGAGGACGGCTTTTTTGAAGGTACTGCGACATCTGACTGTAAAGATTTGTTGACAATGTGGTAGTGTTAAGCTGACACTGTTAGCATAAGAATATCGTGATGAGGTCGAAGTCATGCTAGTTTTTGAATACAAAGCATACGGAAAAAAGCAGCAATTTGACGCTGTAGATGAAGCAATTAGAACAGTGCAGTTCATCCGTAACAAAGCATTACGCTTTTGGATGGACAACGAAAAAGTCAATAAATACGACTTAAATAAGTACAGCGCTGTTTTAGCTAAAGAATTTCCGTTTTGCGATGAGTTGAACAGCATGGCTCGACAATCTAGCGCAGAAAGAGCGTGGTCGGCAATCGCCCGATTCTACGACAACTGTAAAAAGAAGACTCCGGGAAAAAAGGGGTTTCCGCAGTTTCAGAAATACAACCGCTCAGTCGAATACAAAACGACCGGATGGCGTCTGGCAACCGACCGAAAATCTATCATTTTTACCGACAAGAAAGGAGTCGGAAAACTCAAATTAAAAGGGACACGTGACTTACATTTCTATCAGCCTGCTCAAATCAAGCGAGTACGCTTAGTAAAGCGAGCAGATGGGTATTACGTCCAGTTTTGCGTTCAAGTTGACCGCTCTGAAAAGATTGAAGTCATAGGCAATGCCATTGGATTAGACGTGGGACTGAAAGAGTTCTATACAGACTCTAATGGTGTTACAGTCGAAAATCCGCGATTTCTCCCCAAGGGAGAGCGCAGGCTGAAGAAAGCCCAAAGACGAGTTTCAAAGCGCGTCAAGGGTTCACAGAACCGAAAAAAAGCTAGAGTGATTCTCGGAAAACGCCACCTCAAAATAAGTAGACAGCGTAAAGATTTTGCCGTGAAATTGGCAAGATGCGTCATCCAGTCTAACGACTGTGTAGCCTACGAAGATTTGAGGATTAAAAATATGGTGAAGAATCACTGTCTAGCTAAATCGATTAACGACGCATCTTGGTATATGTTCCGAACATGGATGGAATATTTCGGCAAAGTATTTGGAAAAATTACGATTGCCGTAACAGCCAGCGGGACAAGCCAAGAATGTTCTAGCTGCGGGATGATTGTTAAGAAGAGCCTATCAACGCGAACGCACGTTTGTCAGTGCGGATGCGTACTTGATAGAGATTGGAATGCAGCTAGAAATATCCTGAGTCGGGGATTAAGTACGGTAGGGCATACCGGAACTTGGGGTAACACCCATAACGCTTGTGGAGAATTGACCGCTACTGATGTTGAAGTAATTCTGCATCGGCAAGTCGATTCTATGAATCAAGAATCCCCTCGGCTTTAGCCAGGGGAGTGTCAAATATTTAATTGAGGTCAAAGTATTGTTTTGATAGTGAGGTGCAAAAACGATCGCCTCAAATATCAAGCTCATCAACTGCGTGTGAGCTGGGAAAAGTACCGTGCCGGGGTAGATGCTTCTGGGACTCCTGTCTTTCCCGCCGTGCAAGGATTTTTTTTCGCTCTGTGATTTTTCCGTACCGCCCGGTTCCAACTATCGACTAGATACCACTTGCACCCGGCCAGCATCCATTTCGTCCATTAATAACTCTAAAGCCTCATAATCAATATCCGAGATGTAGCCCAAACGGGTGAGCTCGTTGTTGATTTCGTTTTCAAGGTCAGGCGTCAACTGCTTAATGTAGAGGGCTTTTTCTACAAGTTGACGAATAGCATGAGTTGCTTGCATAGTAGATCGGAGAACTCCGTACACTTTTATTTTCATCTTAACAGTCGATGGAGTGAGTGATCTAAATCAGAACTAACAAGTGATTTGAATTACATTGCTCAGCTTAACTCAACAGCTAGGGCAAGGTCGATCGCAATTTTTACCATTGCCAACACTAAACTTGCTGGCATAAATAAAAAATAGTATAGTAGCTTACCTTTACTCCCCAAATCTTGCGGAAACTTTTATAAAAAAGAGTAAATAAATAA
>JBDTEI010000179.1:0-4586 GCA_039922675.1 Microcoleus sp. | reverse complement strand
ACGCCCGGTGTAAATCTCGGATTCAGCCCGCCGTCATATTCAAACTTGCTCAGCATTAACTGAAAAGAATAAATAGTGCTGGGATCGAATTTAGAGTCATCTTTGACAGTTTTCGCGCGAAAGACAGGAATCAACTTATCGAAGGGAACTGCGATCGTAATCCAGGTATTGTAAACAGTATCGAACGAATAGCAATAACCAATGCCATCCCATTTAGCCTCGCTACGCACAATTAATTTGTAGCGCTTACCGTCCCCTTTGACGCGCAGCAGGAGGCCGCTACATCCTGCGAGATTGACCGGAGGATCGAAGTTGCGAGTCCGCACGGAAGCAAAGCCGCCGGAGTTGGCAGTGGAAACATTGCCCGTGAATATAGCTGTACTGTCTGTAAGGACGATCGAACTTTCGCTAGTGCCGCCCATCACAACATCGTCGAGAGCTCCCCAAGTTTCTTTTAAATCTTGGGTAGGTTTTGTGAAGTCAAAAATGATTTTTTCGCCTGCTTTAATTAGCTGGCTGCGAACAGCTTGCACTAAATTATTGATGCCTTTGTATTCAACTATTTCTGGAACATCCACAACTTCCGGCATATAAAACTTGATGCCTTGATAGTATTTTTCCCTCGTTGGAGTGTCTCCTTCTACTGGTTGAACTTTGGTGCCGGTGCAGCAGATAACTGCATCTACGCCCTCGGTTACTAAGGGCGTTAGCGTCTCGGCGACAGTGATATCTCCTTCGACTAATTCAACATTTTTGCCCAGAATTTCTGTTGCTCTTTTGGTATCTCTCACGAGACAGCGTACTCTATATCCCCGCTGTTGCAGCCGCTTGACAACTCGCTTTCCCACGCCGCCCGTGGCACCAGCTACCAATATTAGTTTGGGTTTGTCTTTTTTGTTGTTGCTGCTGCTTCCGAACAGTTGTTGCAGCCAGCTAATGCTGCCAATGAAGGGAATGACGCCGAAATAAGCCAAGGTTTTGACAAATCTGCCGGCATCCCATTGGGCGGTATTTTTTTCAGTCACAGTCGCTTCCTCAGAATGGGATCAAATTTACTTAGCTGCTTTTGTATTTTAATCGAATTTTCGATTTTTGAATTGGGGCGATGAGCGCACTTTTTTCACTTGACAATCGGTTTGAGATAAGTTTGGCTCAAGGGAATCTGAATAATCAACTTTGTTCCCTCTCCGGGGGCTGAAATGCAGCTCAATTTGCCGCCATGTTGTTCCACCACAATTTCGTGACAAATTGCCAAACCTATTCCTGCACCTTTACCCACCAGTTTTGTGGTGAAAAACGGCTCAAATATTTTTTTGCGGACTGTTTCTTCCATGCCGCAACCGTTGTCCTCGATCCGAACTTCTACGGCTTTTTCTCCCGGACAAACTTCTGTCACGATCCGAATTTGTCCGCACTTGACGGGTTCTTCTCCGCGCCCGCGATGGTGCGATAAATTTTTGTGGAGAAAGGCATCTTCTAGACCATCAATTGCGTTTGTCAGTACATTCATAAATACTTGGTTGATCTCAACTGCGTAACACTCAACCAATGGCAGAGAGCCATATTCTTTGATGAGATGAATTGCAGGGCGATCGGGCTTTGGCTTAAGTCGGTTGCTCAAAATCAGCAAAGCGCTATCCAATCCGTCGTGAATGTCAACTTCTTTAATCTCTGCTTCGTCAATTCTAGAGAAATTTCGCAGCGACTGAACTATCTCGCGGATGCGGTTAGCTCCTACTTTCATTGAACCCAGCAACTTAGGTAAGTCTTCAATTATAAACTCTACTTCTGCTGCTTCTATTGCTACTTGAATTTCTGGCGAAGGCGAGGGATAGTGCTGTTCGTAAAGCCGCAATAAATTGATGAGTTTTTCGCTGTATTCGTTGGCATAGGTTAGATTTCCGTAGATGAAGTTAATCGGGTTAGTGACTTCATAAGCTACCGCCGCCACCAACTGTCCCAAACTTGACATTCTTTCGCTTTGCACCAATTGAGTTTGCGCGCGCTGAAGCTCTGACATCGCTATTTTTAAATGAGCCGTTTTTTCGCGCTCTCTGGCGATTGATGCTTCTAACGCTGTATTTAATTTATTGAGTTTTTCGGCTTGGCGCAGCACTATATTAATCATTGCTTTTTTGAATTCCAATGCTGCCTCTATTTCGCATTGTTTCCAAGGCAATGATTGGTAACTCACATTTTCTTTCCACAGCTCGAAGGATTTTCGAGGAGATAGTTTCTGGTTGCCATTTTCATCTAATTCAACTGGTTTGTTGGGGTTTCCCGCCCAATTTACGGTTTGAATTACTTCCGGGCGAAACCACAAAACGTATATTTTTTGAATTGGCGATATTGCTACAGCCAAACACCCGCTGACTATCTCTTTAAATGCCTCAGCTTCTGGATAGAATTTTATCAGCGAGTCTGTATAAAATATTTCTTTTGTGAGGTTTTTTTGTACCCACTTAGTTAAGTATTGGAGGGATTCTCCTTGAGGTGTTTGTCCGACTCGATAGCAATTGTCTCCAAATATTATTGCTGCTCCCTGGGCGTTGACTGCTTCCAGCAAATTGTGCTGGCATTTACCGAATACTTCTGACAATTTTTCGGCGGTGGATATATCTTCAAAAATTTTGGTTTGAATAGATTTCAAATAAAGTTTATAGTCGTAGTCTTCGTTTCCTTCTTTTGATTGGAGTTCTAAGGACATTACTTGTCCGATAAATTCGCAGGCGGCGCGCACTTCATAGTTGAGGTATTTTGGTGTATAGTTGTGGCAAGCAATCAATCCCCACAGTTTTTGATCTTTGATCAATGAGATTGACATCGAAGCTGCGACGCCCATATTTTGCAGGTATTCTCTGTGAATGGGAGAAACGCTTCTCAATACGCAAAAACTGAGGTCTACAGGTTCGTTGGTAATAGAATTGTTGCCGGATACGAGGGGAATTGGTTTATAGTTAATATCGGGAATCAGCCTCAACCAATTTAACGCATACAGTTTTCTGGCTTGTTTGGGAATATCTGTGTTGGGGTAGTTTAATCCTAAGAAAGGAGTCAGGTTTTCTGCTTTGTCTTCAGCGATGACAGCGCCGTTGCCTTCGGGATCGAATTGATAGACCATTACTCTATCAAATTTGGAAATTCTTCTGATCTCTTTTACAGTTTGCTGACATAAATCTTTGAGATTTGTGGCGTTTTGAATTTGGCTAACAGTGGATCTCACTGAATGATAAAAGCTAAATACCGAAAGACTTTCTGTGGTAGTGGCCAATTCTAATTCAACCATCAAAACTCCTTCTAATCGGTGGAGGATGCAGTCAAAATTTAAATATTTGCCTGCTTGTTCGATGGAGACTTTAATGGGATTGACGGTTTTTAAATTTTCCTTTTCCAAACAGGAATTGAATTTTTCTAGCTGAGCGCGATCGAATAATAAGCTCAAATTTTGACCGATCGCACTTTTGGCATCGAATCCCAACAACTCTTGCGTATTTTCACTGACTTGCAGTATTTCTAGTTCAGGTTCTCGCACAACAATTAGCACGCCGTGCGGCTGAATATGTCCCGATAGGTGAATGGGCTCTTTGTCGCAGGTGGTCAAGTCAACTTCTTCGAGTGCTGGGATTGTGATTTGTCTGTCCATTGTCTCTGTTTTCCGCTGTAAAATTTCGAGAGGGTTATATCGATTTTAGATGCGATCTCAAATTTGCTTTGCAATAATCTCATATTGTTCGATCGCACAACAGCTCGCTCTCTTGACAAACGCTGACAATCAATTATCCGAGAATCAGCGTGTCGAAAATGATGGAGTTAAAAATCAGCGAGCAGTTGTGTTGCTGCTAGACCAACCCCAGCCTTCTAGATATTTTTACGGACTTGGATCTTCAAGTGCGATCGATCCCCAATGTTAATTATCGCAGCAATTGTTGCCATTGTTCAAGTAGGTATAATAATTCTCCACAAATTTAATATTTGTGGTAAGATTTTGGAACCACGAAAGGAGGAGAGAGATGTGTCTTCAGACCGACCTACTGAGGAAAATATTAAGTTAAGGTAATAGCGACAAGATATGAAAGTCAAGTCACGTTAAGCTCTTTAAGTATATCCAACAGGCCCGACAATTAGACTGATGCTCGACTTCAATACAGTTACTGAGTTTTCCCATACCTACTGCATAGGTATCTGCGCCTTTTTAGTTCCGGCAAACTTGCTGACTACTTTGCAGACAGGGATTTTGACCGGACTAAACCGACCTCGAATGCAAGTTTGGGCGTCTGCGGTTGTGGCTGGGCTTTGGGCTACAGCAATGATATTTCACGTTTTTACCTGGTTCGCGATCGGGGTAGTAATGCCTCCGACATACATCTTGCTAGCTATGGGAATCACTTGTCTGACAATCAATGTCTGGGCAGTGGGGCATCCTTCCAGCATGATGCAATTAATTCGAGTTGCGGTATCAGCTTTTAGGGGAGCTTTTAGAAACAAAAAGGATTTAGTTATCTAGGAACTCAAACAGAATTTGGCAGGCGGTAATGTGAAAGGTTTCAGGGAGAATATTGGTTTTTGCTAAAGTTTTCCCTGGTTCC
>JBDTEI010000178.1:0-4590 GCA_039922675.1 Microcoleus sp. | reverse complement strand
AAACTTTCCAGACATACTTGAATCGTCGATAGCGGAGTGCGGAGTTCGTGTCCGGTGATGGCTATGAGATTACTGCGAGTGCGGTCTAATGCTTCTAATTGTTGGTTGAGTTCTTCTAAATTAGCGTAGGTTTCTGCTTGAATTAAGGCTGCTCCGAGTTGGGTGGCGATCGCCTCTACTAAAGCAATTTCGTCTTCTTCCCAAGGCGAAGTCGATCGGCACTGGTGCATTTCCACCATGCCCAAAATCCGCCCCTGATAAAGCACCGGCACCATTAACCAAGAGACGATCTGCCAATTTTTGACAATTTTGCCCAAAGATTTTGTATCGACAATCAGCGGGTCTTGTGCTGTGTCTTGGATGTAAACTCGCTCTTGGCGCGCTACCGCGTCGCGGAATATGGGATTTTCCTGCAACTGCCAAGTCTGATTTAATAGAGAACTAGCACCCAGGCGCAAAAACTCCCGATCGATTTTGACCGACACATCTGCGGCTTTGCAGCGATAAATCAAACAGCGGCTGGCTGACAGGACTGTTCCCAGTTCTTGCACTGCGACTTCGACGATTTCTTGCGGGTTGAGAGACTGCCGCATTGCCGTTGTAATTAAGTTTACGAGGCGTTCTTTGCGTTCTTGGGCGGCGATCGCGCTGTATGCTTTCACCAGTTGGTGCTGGCCTGATTGCAAGTAGTTTACTAAGCGTTCGGCAAAAGCGTCGCTCAATTTGGGATTGGGAATTCTTGAGTTTTTTGGCGCGCTTTTTTCTGGTTTGGCGGCTGGGGAAGTCGCGGATTTCCTGGTTTTTTTGGTTTTTTTTCCCAGCTTGTAAGTTGTGCGCGCTCGATCGATCTTTTCGGCCAATTCGGGGCGATATTTTACAATTCGATTGAGCAACAATTCGGCAGCTTTGCAGCTTACCTCCCTGTCGAACGTCCAAACTCCCTCAAATCTGCGAGCTTGATCCATCAACAGCGGGCCGCGATCGTCTTGATTCTCGATCGGCACAATTTTTTCTTGACAAATCAGACAAGTTGAGTAGTGTTGCCCCAGCACCACTAAGTGCCATTCTTGACTTAATGTGTCCTCCGGTGCAAACGCCACAGTTTCGTGATGTTCCGAGGAATTTTTAAACTCAGTTTCCGGTGCTGCTAGCACGTATACCTGAGAAGATAGATCGGCAATTCGCCGATAGCGGTGAGCTTCCTGTAGGTAGAAGCGCTCTCGCTGAAAACTAGCAATCACTAGCGGTTCGTCGTCGGGGCCAGCCAAAACCAAGTCTTCCATCGCGTGAGACAGCGCTGTCATGGAAGATTTGAAATAAATTTGTGCCCGCAGTTGGGGCAATGCTTGCAGAAGTTCTGCCAGTAGCGGAATAGGGACGATCATCTAGCCTTAAGCGTGCATTTTTGCCGATGACAAAACTGGAGCGATCGACCATGAGTTGAGATCGATCCCTTTTTAGTATCTCTCAAAACTCACTACTAATTAGCCGTTAACAAGAAACTAACGGCTAATTATTTTTTTGAGGGCGATCGACTCTGAGTATAAATGCTGGGAATGCGATCGAATCAGGCCAGTTCGCCCCCTTCGTCGCTGCCGCCCGGAGATGATTTGTAGAGAGCATCTAATTGTTCGCGGGCGTCTTGGACAGTCAGCGAACGCATGACTAACAGTGGCTCATTGACAATATTTCCGTATTCGTCTAACAGTTCTGGATGGGGTACGGCTTGAGAGCGAGGATAGGATGCGTAGCGATTATTTGCCCTGAATTGTTGAGGGCGCTGGGACTCCATACCTACGGTGACTAGACTGCGGATTAAGTTACCGACTGCCACAAAGGCAAGAACGGTAAAAGCTAAAATATAAAGCAGGTGCAACATTATTTCTCCTCCGGGCTAAACAGCCACACAGCAATTTACAAAGGTGTTTCAGCAAGTAATAACTTATTAACTGGAAATCTATTTGAACTTGTCAAGTCAGCCGAGACATTTCCTCTTGTTTGGGATTTGACTGCGGATTTAACTTTAACTCGCCTTTTTATTTTCCAGGGGGAGCTGACTGCGATGAGCGAAAGCGCGCCGACACTTGCCAGCATTCGGCGAGCAGTCTGTGCCACGGCATCAGTGCTGCGGTTTCAATGGCAACTTGCCCTCCGGTTGCTTGAAATAAAGCTTTGGCAGCCGCTACTTCTTGCTGAGCCTGTTTGACTCGCGCCAGCAAGTCGGATTGATCTTCGCCACTCAGAAAGTGAATTTCCTCAGTTTCTAAAAGGTTGATCGATCGCTCAAACCAGTATTTAAAATCCTCTAACAGCGGTTCCAGTAGGGATTTGAGCAACTCAGATTCGGGCAAGTTGGAATTAAGCATCGATTAAAATTGGGTTATTTATCTATTCTAACCTTAAACGGTCTTTACAATCGGTAACATATTTTTAACAAAAATTCAATAATTTCACAAAAATTAGCAGGTGAGTGTGAATAAATTTAACAGTGTCAGCAGCGATTTTTGAGTCAAAATCCCCAAATTATGGGAAATATTGGCTCAGACAGCGTGTATATAGCTGAAGGCTCTGTTATACAGAAAACAACAAAAGCAACAGTTTCAAAATTAAGAAAGTCCACAGGTATCAACTTACGTCAAACGTAGTACAGGTCTGCTGTCTGACGATTAGGCCGCAGATCCCCCCTAGCCCCCCTTAAGAAGGGGGGAACCGGAAACGACGATCAAAGTCCCCCTTCTTAAGGGGGATTTAGGGGGATCTAGACTCAGCTAAAAGCGAGATTTTTGAAGTGTTCTAGCCTGAAGTTGACACCAATAGCCTCAGCCGGAAGTCAGCGGTTGCTGTCCCAATCTGAGTAAGATAGAAGCAACTGCAACGAAATTAATTGCTAAATTCAGCCGATGTCTAGCTCAGAATCCATGAACGCTCCAGAAGAGTCCGTTAAAATTCAGTTGCCCCGCACCAGCGAGTCGGAGCCACTAAAAAAAATTCGCCACACCACATCTCACGTTATGGCGATGGCGGTACAGAAATTATTCCCCAAGGCTCAAGTCACAATCGGCCCTTGGATTGAAAACGGTTTCTATTACGATTTTGATTGCCCCGAACCTTTTACTGAAAAGGATCTCAAGGCAATTAAAAAAGAAATGATCAAAATCATCAACCGCAAATTGCCTGTAACTCGGGAAGAAGTCAGCCGCGAGGAAGCGGAACGCCGAATTAAGGAGATTAATGAACCTTACAAATTAGAAATTTTGGCAGGTTTGATTGAACCGATTACTCTTTACCATTTGGGTGACGAATGGTGGGATTTGTGCGCCGGGCCCCATTTGGATAATACCAGTGAATTGAATGGAAGGGCGATCGAGCTAGAGAGTCTCGCGGGCGCGTACTGGCGCGGCGACGAAACCAAAGCTCAATTGCAGCGCATTTACGGCACAGCTTGGGAAACACCCGAACAACTCGAAGCCTACAAGCACCGCAAAGAAGAAGCATTAAGGCGAGATCACCGCAAATTAGGCAAAGAATTAGGCTTATTTATTTTTGCCGATGCAGTTGGCCCCGGTTTGCCTTTGTGGACACCCAAAGGCACGATTTTGAGAAGTATTCTAGAAGATTTCTTGAAACAAGAACAAATCAAACGCGGCTACTTGCAAGTTGTGACACCACACATCGCCAGAGTCGATTTGTTCAAAATTTCTGGACATTGGCAGAAATACAAAGAAGATATGTTTCCGCTGATGGCTGAAGATGCAGAAGCCGCAGCAAACGAACAGGGTTTTGTCATGAAACCGATGAACTGCCCTTTTCACATTCAAATTTACAAAAGCGAACTACGTTCCTATCGCGAATTGCCGATGCGCTTAGCCGAATTCGGCACAGTTTACCGCTACGAACAATCGGGAGAATTGGGCGGTTTAACCAGGGTGCGCGGCTTTACGGTGGATGATTCCCACTTGTTTGTCACGCCGGAACAGTTGGATGCTGAATTCTTGAGTGTGGTGGATTTGATTCTGTCAGTATTTAAGAGTTTGCAACTGAAGAATTTTAAGGCGCGTTTGAGTTTCCGCGATCCAGAAAATTTAGAGAAATACATCGGTTCCGATGAAGCTTGGGAAAAAGCTCAAGGTGCAATCCGCCGCGCGGTGGAAACTTTGGGAATGAATTATTTTGAAGGAATTGGAGAGGCGGCTTTTTACGGCCCGAAACTCGATTTCATTTTCCAAGATGTGTTGGATAGAGAATGGCAATTGGGAACTGTTCAGGTAGATTACAATTTACCAGAACGTTTTGATTTGGAATACGTTGCTGAAGATGGGACTCGCAAGCGTCCGGTGATGATTCACCGCGCTCCTTTCGGTTCTTTGGAGCGTTTGATCGGGATTTTGATCGAGCAGTACGCGGGGGATTTCCCGATATGGTTAGCGCCGATTCAGGTGCGGTTGTTGCCTGTGAGCGAGGAGTTTTTGCCGTTTGCTAAGGAAGTGGAGGCGAGGATGAAGGCGCTGAATATTCGCGCGGAAGTTGAGAGTAGCGAGCGTTTGGGCAAGTTAATTCGCAATGCTGAGAAGGATAAAATTCCGGTGATGT
>JBDTEI010000177.1:0-5856 GCA_039922675.1 Microcoleus sp. | reverse complement strand
TCCTTCTTCCTTCTTCCTTCTTCCTTCTTCCTTCTTCCTTCTTCCTTCTTCCTTCTTCCTTCTTCCTTCTTCCTTCTTCCTTCTTCCTTCTTCCTTCTTCCTTCTTCTATAAATACCTTCCCTTGTGCCAACAATTTCTCAGTCAGCTTATAACCGATCGCCCCCAAGTATACGGAAAAGTTCCAAAATGCCATGATTGGGCATTGGGAAGCCAGTTAACGCATAAAAAAGTCAATTTAGCCAACAACTGACGGCCGCCGTGCCCCCGGTCTGCTGGCGGCGAACTGCTGAAAGCCGATCGGGCAAGCAGCACCCTTCCAGCTTTTAGCAGTAACGCAAACGAGGAAAAAACTGTCGTGAAATTCCACTGGCTACTACCAAGTTTCTTAAGTGTATTTTTGCTCGCCGGAGCCGCCGAAGCAGCTAGACTGCAATCTTGGCGGTTTGATGCTTCAGAGAACCGGCTCTACATTAGAACAGAGGGGGGAGTGCAACCCAAGGCTCAACTGATTTTTAACCCCACGCGGTTGGTAATAGACTTACCGGGGACGAGTCTGGGCAGTCCCTCGGCGAACAAACCGCTCTCAGGGGCGATCGAATCGGTGCGAATAGGACAGTTTGACGACGATACCACCAGAATTGTCGTCGAACTCAAAGACGGGTTTACTCTAGACCCACAGCAAGTAAAATTCCGGGGGATTTCTCCCAGCGAGTGGACAGTGGATTTGCCCGCGCCAGTGCGGGGAGTAACTCAAAATCCGATTTCAGAACCCGGAGGCGAAAGGTTATCAGTTGATCCTTCAGGAACGGAAACCCAGCCGGCCGAGGCGACTGTAGTTCAGAACGTTCAGGTGACGGGGGACGGTTTTTTAGTCCGCACTGCGGGTGGGCGCCCCCAAATTAATTTTCAACAAAGTCGGGCCGGGGACATCGCCACTCTCGATATTGAAGGAGCTACTTTAGCTCCGGGTGCGGGTGGACAACCGCCTCAAACGAACGGCAAGTACGGAGTTGAGAAGATTGAAGTCCGGCAACTGCCAACAGACCCGCCCGTTACCCGCGTGACTTTGCGGATGAAGAGTTCTAATACTCAGTGGCGCGCTTCTGTGAATAATTCGGGCTCTGTTGTGCTATCGCCAGGGGGCACGATTCCGCCAATTCTGACGCGCTCCCAACCTGTACCTGTTGGGAGACCAGCTCAAGGAAATTTAGCGAGAGTTCAGTCCATTGATTTAGGCAGTAACGGCACGCAACTGGTGGTGAGAACTGACCGCCAAGTCTCCTATACCAGCGGGTGGGATCAGGCGTCGAGAGCTTACTGGATTCGGCTCGCTGGTAGTTCTCTGGCGGGGCAAATTCCTCAGCTCGATGGCAACAGTCCTGTATCGTTTACTGCTAGCCAGGAAGACGCGGAGACTGTGGTGATTTGGGTGCAGCCGCGATCGGGGGTAGAGGTAGGCAGGGTGACGAGACCCAGCCCGCAGTTGCTGTCTTTGCAGTTGCGATCGAATGCTAGCGCGCAGCCGCCTTTGACTCGCGATCCCAATCCGCAGCCGTTACCGAGAAGGACTCTCGGAGCGGGGGATTTGCCCCAAGTTTCTAACCGCCGCGTCGTGGTGGCGATCGATCCTGGCCACGGCGGCCGCGATCCTGGTGCAGTCGGGATTCAGGGCATTCAAGAGAAGGACATTGTTTTAGATATCTCGTTTCAGGTGGCGAGGCTACTGGAACAGCAGGGAGTGCAGGCGGTGCTGACTCGGACTGATGACAGCGAAATCGACCTGGAACCGAGAGTTTCTTTGGCGGAACGGGTAAATGCTAATTTGTTTGTCAGCATTCACGCTAATTCGATTAATATGAGCCGGCCGGATATTAGCGGGATTGAGACTTATTATTTCGGTAACGGGGAAGATTTGGCCCGGGTGATTCACGCCAGTGTTTTGCAGGGGACGGGAGCGACTGACCGCCGGGTGCGGCAGGCGAGATTTTATGTTTTGAGGAAGAGTTCTATGCCTTCTGTTTTGGTGGAAGTCGGTTTTGTCACGGGTGCTGAGGATGCTGCTAAACTTTCTGACCCAGCTTACCGCAGTCAAATGGCCGCTTCGATCGCTCGCGGCATTTTACTTTATCTTCAACAAAGATAATGGGCATTGGGCCAAACAGGCCAAACAGGCCAAACAGGCCCAACAGGCCAAACAGGGCATTGGTAATTGGTAATTGGGAATTGGTAACTAATGACAACAGACAACAGACAACAGACAACAGACAAAAGTCAACAAAGAATCGGTATTTTTGACAGCGGTGTGGGCGGTTTGACTGTTTTGACGCAGTTATACAAACAATTGCCGAACGAATCAATACTTTATTTTGGAGATACGGCGAGACTGCCTTACGGCACTCGCGCGGCGTCGGAAATTGTGCATTTTGTCCGCGAAATTATGGCGTGGCTGGTAGAACAGGATGTGAAAATGGTCATTATGGCCTGCAACACCAGCTCTGCTTTGGCGATGGAGATGGTGCAGGCTGAGTTTGATATTCCGGTGCTGGGAGTAATTCTGCCGGGGGCGCAGGCTGCGGTGCAGCAAGGCAAGCGGATCGGGGTGATTGCTACTCCGGCTACGGCTGCTAGCAATGCTTATCGAAATGCGATTTTGGAAATGGACGATTCTTGCCGGGTGTGGCAGGTTAGCTGTCCGGCTTTTGTGCCGCTGGTGGAGCAAAACCGGATTCACGATCCCTATACTTCTGAGGTGGCGCGAGAATATTTGGCTCCTTTGATTCAGCAGCGGATTGATACGCTGATTTACGGCTGTACTCATTATCCGCTTTTGGCTCCCGTGTTGCGATCGCTCTTACCTGCTGGGGTAAATTTGATCGATCCTGCGGTGCGCGTGGTGGGGGCTGCTGCTAGAGAGTTGGAGGTTTTGGGGCTGCGGAATGCTGGTGCTGCGCTGCCGACTCGTTTTTGCGTGAGTGGGCCTCCGCAGCAGTTTGCGGACTTGTCGGTGCAGTGGCTGGGCTGTACTCCTGCGGTTGAGAAAATATCTCTCCCGACTGTTGTACGTAGCGAAGCGGGGCGTAAGCCATCGCCCGTATCCCTGGAATCTGTCGAATAAGCCGGAAAATTTATCGGTTGTTCGTTAGCGAAGCTTGCAGAAGAGGATCGCCCAAATCTTACACACCAATTCCCAAAAAGAATGAAACTGTAGGCTAGCTTCAAACCCCGATAGTCATCAGTGATTCCCCAATCCCCAATCCCCAATCGTATTACCCCCCACATCCCAGACGGCTAGGGATTTGGGGGGTTTAATTATTGCGATCGCAGGTAGCAATTAGATATCAATCTGTAATAAGATTTAACAAAAGCTTTGATGAACAATGCAAATAATGTCCTCTATCTGCTGGATCTCTTCAGCCTTGAACCATGTCACCCTATATATCGCAAGCAGTGTTACTTGTAGACGGCTATAACATGATTGGACTTTGGCCTCGACTCCGAGAGAAGCGCGATCGCGATGAACTCGAAACAGCTCGCCGGGAGTTGATTGAGGTTTTAGTTAACTACAGCGCCGTTCAAGATTTTGAGGCCAGACTCGTGTTTGACGCTCACTATCGAGACACTCCCAGCGTTAAAGAAATTATTACTAAAAATTTATCAGTGCACTACACTGACTTCGGTCAGACAGCAGATACTTATATAGAAAAGTCTTGTGCTAGTTTGCGGTACGAGTTGCGATCGGTCAAAGGCAAAGGCCGCATGATTGTCGCCACCTCAGACAGAGCGCAGCAATTGACCGTAGTCGGCTACGGTGCCGAATGGATGTCCGCCGAGCAACTAGCGGCTGACGTAGAATCCACCGCCCGTCGCAGCGAGCGCCAGCACAAATCCCGCAAACACAACTCCAGTCGCTTTCTGTCCAATTCCCTCGATCCTGAATCGCAGCAGCGCCTCGCCAGAATGAGAATGGGCCTGCATTAACTGCTGAAACCCGCTTGCTGCATGACAAAAAAAAAGTTTCTCAAAGGCCTTGCTAAATCCAATAACTTCCGGTACTATTAGTAAATGTGGGTTACAAAAACCACGCAATCCTCGGTAGCTCAGTGGCAGAGCGATCGGCTGTAATGAATGCAAGCCTTTGGTATTAACCAAAAGCCCTAGTGACATAGCAGCTTTATCCGGTAACGGGTACTGAAAAATCGGGTGAATTCAAGGAAACCGCAGCACTTCGGGTGGCGGCAATCTTGAGCCAAGTCCAGCGAAAGGCAGTGGTTTCGACCGCAAGTAGCAGGAAAGGTGCAGAGACTAGAGATGAGGAGCCTAACCAATAAATCTCACAGCGCCCGACATCCCGCGACAGATATTAAATCTGCGTTTTAGGGATGATGAAATAGTCCACGCCCTTCGGAAACGTTGGGATAAGTGTAACCGATTGGTCGTAGGTTCAAATCCTACCCGGGGAGTTAGTAAAAGTCTGAAGTTGGAATTTTCCAGCTTCAGATTTTTTTTATTTTCAGATATATTTTTCTATAATATTAGACCTCTTGCAAAAATCTTCGAGTCATAGAGCAACCGCAGATATCGGGCAGATGCAACACCGATTGACGCAGATGGTTTCAGGGTATTTTCGGATTTTTGCAAGAAGTCTAATGTAGATGCAAACACTTTACCTGTATCATGAGCTATCGCGACATCATCACCATAGAGGCGGATAAGCGAGGTGGCAAGCCCTGCATTCGTCGGATGCGGATTACGGTTTACGATGTTCTGGGCTGGCTGGCTTCTGGAATGTCTATTACTGAGATTATTGACGACTTCCCAGAACTAACAGAAACAGACATTAGAGCCTGTTTAGAATTTGTGGCCGATCGCGCGATCGTCGTTTAGTTGCTTCGGTGAGTGCTGCTTAAAACTACTATTAGATAAAAATCTGAGCCGAAAATTAGTTACTCGCTTGGCTGATATTTTCCCTAATGCTAGCCATGTTCAGTTGCATGGGCTAGCAGAGAAAACAGATACAGAAATCTGGGATTTCGCCAAGTTGAATGATTTCTGTATTGTGATGCTGGCTCGAAATGCAACACCATGATTTTCTCTCTTCGCAATCCGACAGATTCATAAGTAAGTGCCTCCGTTGCGATCGCTAAATTCAACCTCAAACGCTGCACCATCAGCCAACAGTTCAACCACTGTCCCAACTTGTCCGCGCCACAGGTTGTATTCAGGAAGGTCAACGGTCAAGGCAACAACATCTAGCAGTTTGACTGTATTCTTTGCCACTCTTATCACCTCCAGGCAATATAGAGGATAGTATCTGGCTGACGCACCATACATAATTCTACCGAATACTAGAGAATACTAAACATCGCGTTCTGTCCGTACCCATTTGGTTTGCCGCTTCAGGATAAAACCTAGATACAAAGGGATTTTCCACAGGATATAAAAAGGAACGGATAACAAAGTTGCGCCGGAAATATCGGCACGCCCGAATTTTGCCCAAGCGCTGACAATTGAAACTAAAATTAGCAGTCCTTGTACTCCTAACAATATCGCAGGAATCGGCGATGTTCCGATGGTTGCTGCTAGTAAGGAGGTGGCAAAGGCGGCTAGCCAGATAGCAACTAAAAGCGATAGGGGAGGGACGGATAAGTCAAGGGCGATCGCCATTAAGTCAAAACGCTGTTGCTCGATCGAAGCTGTCGCCAGCCTGGGAGTTTGAGTTAGCAAGGTTTGCAAGTGTCCGTGTTCCCATCTGGTTCTTTGAGTTTTAGCTACTTGTTGCTGCTGCGGCAAACATCCTGTGACTCTGGCTTCGGGGCAGAATACGGTTGGATGTCCGGCGATCGCCAGATCCAAAC
>JBDTEI010000176.1:0-10896 GCA_039922675.1 Microcoleus sp. | reverse complement strand
GGCGAATATCTAAAACTGCATTGATATCTTGCAAAACTTCCGCCGCAAAACTGTAGCGCTGACAAAGATGAGTTTGCAGCAATTTATCTAAAATTTCACCTAACTCGTTGCTAATACTCGTGCCTTTGGGGAGAAAGTCCCGCCACCACAAGCACTCGGTGTTGCAGTCGTACATATCCAACGGCGGAACCTGCGTCAGCAGGCGAATGCAAGTAACACCCAAACTGTAAAGGTCGCTAGCAGGAAATACTTTACCGCGCATTTGTTCGGGGGCTACATAATCTTGACTTCCGATCAGCGTTGCTGAACGAAGTAAAGCTGAATCAGTCAACAGTTTAGCAATGCCGAAATCAATTAATACAAGTTTATTGTCCGATTGGCGGCGGATAATATTTTCTGGTTTAATGTCGCGATGAACGACGTGGCTATCGTGGATAAATTGCAGCACGGGTAATAGGTCTTGCAGCAGTTGCCAAATTTTATTTTCATCGTAGACACTCTGGTCTAATTCTTGTTTGAGAGTCGGCCCGTCTATAAATTCTTGAACTAAATAAATCTGGCGTTCTTGTTCAAAGCAGGCTAATAATTTGGGAATTTGTGGGTGTTTGAGTTCATCTAAACGAATGGCTTCTTGGTGGAATAATTCAAGAGCTTTGTTGAATATTTTGGAATCGCGATCGTGAAAATAAAATTGCTTAGCTGCACACCGTGGTTGCGATGGGATATCTTCATCAATTGCTAGGAAGGTTTTGCCAAATCCACCTCTACCTATGAGTTGAATCGGACGATATCGCTGTCTTAGCAACAGGTTAAAACCGCAGTTTAAGCAATGTTCTGCGGTGTTGGGGTTTTCTGGTTTTTGACATTCTGGGTTGATACAGTAGCTCATATTGATTTTAGATTTTATATTTTAGATTTTGGATTGTGAAGATTTTTAAATGCACCGCTTTCGTAGCCTCCTTCCTGCGTGGCGCGGAGGAAGAAAGATCAGAGCAGACAATTAGTTGACAATTGACGCAGGGATGGGTATGAGGCTATTTTAATCCGCTGGCCGGAATCGGGACGCTCCCAGACTGCCAAAGTTCCAACAGGCCGGGTCACACGACTGCTCAGGAAGCGGGATCTTTGCCGTTGGCGGAGCCCTCGCAGAGGATCGTCCAAATCTAAAATTGTGCTAAAGTCAGGCTGTGCGCGGAATTTGAGGCACAATTGAGGCGATCGGCTCAGGGACGCTGAAAAATATTTAAAAAAATTTTAGCTTTACCCCTAGACTTGTGCTGAGATATGATGCTATAGTTAAAAACGTTATGGCGAGTGTAGCCAAGTGGTTAAGGCAGTGGTTTGTGGTACCACCATTCGTGGGTTCAATTCCCATCATTCGCCCTTTTGATTCTGAATCGTGTGCGTAGATGCAGCAGACGGCGGTTGAAACCGCGTCTACACAAACAATGTCCGGATGGTGCGCGGACTGAAGAAGGTAACGCGATTTTTATCGCCCGGTCTTCGTCTTCAACCCGCGGAGGCGGGTTTCGTCTGTATCGACGCGGTTTCCAACCGCCCGGTCTTCTTAACCGGTGCGATGCACACCTACAAATTCAATCGGTGCGCGATGCACACCCTACGAACCTATGTGCTAATCTTAAATCCAATCTAAAATCTAGAATCCAAAATCTGAAATCAAAATATGCCATCTTTAGTAGCAGAAGATTGGGGATATAAATTTAGTGGCGATCGCACAATTAATAAATTTATTGGTCAAGTTGAAGGAGACGCGGCTTTAGCGAAATATTGCGATTGGGAATGCAGAGATCGTGCGGAAGTTGTGATGTCGGAAATAGCCGGTAAATCCCCCAGTCTTTTCTACGTGCGGCGCCAAAAGGTAAATGAGAGATTTTCCGAAGAAGAAATCTGGGAATTGCTGGTTGCTACGGATCGAGATGATTTTAAATTACCCGAATTACTGCAAAAAGCCGATCGCACTTTACGTTTACTCGCAACTGTACGCACAGAAGATGGAATCGGCGGCTTAAAACTGCTGGATGCTGGTTTGGTGGCGCTTCCTAGAGGTAGAAAAGATGGCTATGCTTTGCCGGTGCAGTTGCGACTTTTGCCGAAAAGTCGATCGCCAATTCCCGCAAAGTCGATCGCCCGCGTCCAACAAATGCCATTTTGGGACGACAGACACATACCGACTACCGAACAATTAAAAGTTTGGCACACTTTCTTAAATGTGGAAAAACGCATCGCCGAGGCGCGTCAATTTTGCGTACCTTTCCGCGCGCACAACTACGGTTCCGGCTTCAAAATCGTTACTTTTGAAATCGATCGCAATTCTGCAACTCTTGACGGCTACGATGAGAATCCTTTACAAATCGGCGACTTTCGCGAAAGGCTAAAAAAAGCCAAAAATGAAGATATTATCTTATTTGATTCGCCGCCCGGAAGCAGAAGTGGCCGCGATGGCGAGACTTTAGGTAGCATTGCGGAAATTGAGTTTGATCATGGTAAATTACGGATTAAGTTAGATGTTGATTTGGGCGATCGCATGGCGGGCGGCAGATATCAACTTCCCAAACAAGGATTTTTGTATTTCGAGGCTGCGGGCGATATCAGTCAGATCGATCGCAAGAAAAAAGCTTTAAAAATGCTGACAGATGGCCGCGCTCAAAATCCGTATTTGAGCGAATTTTTATTCGACTCTTCCCAGGCGAGATCTCCCGAAAAATTAGTAAAATTGGATCGGGAAGACTTATTAAATCGCAATGCTAATGATGATCAACTCGCCGCCGTTGAAATGGTACTTTCGGCCCGGGATTTAATTCTAATTCAAGGGCCACCGGGAACCGGAAAAACGACGGTGATTGCGGAGATTTGCTATCAAATTGCGCGTCAGGGCGGGAAAACTTTGATTGCTTCCCAGGCTAATTTAGCCGTTGATAATGCTTTGAGTCGGTTGGTGCACAATCCGGCAATTCGGGCTTTGCGGAAGGGAAAAGCTCATAAGGTGCAGGAAGAAGGGCAGCCGTTTTTAGAGGAAAATGCGATCGGCACTTGGCTGCAAAATACGGCGACAGATTGCGAACAAAAGCTATCGCAGCGCCAGATTAATGTCACATCTTTGCGGCAGTTACTGGCAGATTTCGACAGATTTAACGCCTACTCTGCCGCCGAGAGAGCTTTTTTTAAGGAACAAAAACACCTGCACGATGCTAAGGCAGATATTGAGGAAAAGTTGAGCGCGCAATCAGCAGCGTATCAAGTGAGTTTAACCGCAAAAAGCGATATTGCATCTTTAGTTGATGGGTTGGCTAATCTGCTAGCTGCGCCGGAGATTGACTGGGAATCTTCGGAAGTTGCCGAGTTTATGCCGAAACTAAAACCTTATTCTGAAGGCAATGTTTTAGTCGAAAACTTTATGGCAAATGTGCGGATTTGCGTCAACCATGCTATTCAAATTGGATTCGATCGCCCGATTTGCGGTGCGTTTGGGATTGCGGTTTGGTTGCGGGAAACTGTAGCACCGCAATTATCCGAATTTAAGACGGCGGGCGATCGCGCCCAGGAGGTTTGTCAGGCGATGTCAACGGTTGCAGAGTCGCTGCGGGTGTCGCGCCAGTTGGCGGATGCGGTGAATCAGCTACAGTTGGGCGACAAGCAAAATCAGACGCACCGCCACAATCTCGAACAGAAAATCAGTAATTTGGAACTGCGAAAAGCGGAAATTGCCGCCGTTGTTGTCGCCGTTGCAGAGTGGATTGAGACGGCTGATACGGGATTGTATGAAGTCGTGAAAGCTTGCTGGGAAACGGGCGCGATGCTGACGGATGATATGGTAGAATTGCCCGCAGGATTGCTGAAAATTGCTCGTCAGCTTAAATTGCCGATCGTCCCAGTGAAATGTAAAGTCAGTTTGCCAGATTTGGAACGGTTGCAAAAGGCGATCGCCCATGAAGCCAGCGCGGGTTTTAAGGACATTCAAGGGCAGCAGTTCCGGTTTAGCGAGTTTTTGCACCTAAATTTGAGTCAAACGCCGATCGTGCTCGCTGCGGGCGATCGCACGCAATGGCAACAACTAGCCAAAGACTTCGCCAGCTATACCCAAGTTAGTCAAAGTCAGCGCCAATTTATCCTCGAAAAAGCTGACACTTTCTTAGCTAAGATCCAACAATTTTACAGTGAATCATTGCAGCCAAATCAAATCGAAGCAACCTGCGATCGCCTAGTCAAAGAATTGCTGCACAGCATCCTCGGAAACGCCCGCCAGTGCATCGTTCCCCTGAAAACCGAAACCGAACAACAACTAATTAAACAGCAACAGTTATTAGATAAAATCGGTCAAACCGTCAGCCAGCAACAAATATCCGCCGCCCAAGTTCAGGTAGAAACAGCCCAGCAAGAAGCGAACTTAAAAATCAGCGAAGTTACGAATTTATTGCAAGCAATTGTCGAACAGTCAAACGTACCGGAAAAGTTGCGGATTCTCGCCGCCCAATATCTTGCGCAAAAGTCGAATATTTGGGAACAACCACAGCAGTTTGTCAAGCAAGTTGACGCTTGGAAAACCAGTCTGATTCAGCTTGACAAATCCATTGCTGACTTAGATCCATTCGGGATTTTGGAAGTCATCAAAACTACTCTTGACGAGCAATTATCACCGCTGCAAATTGCCTCCACAGCTTTGCATGAGCAACTCGCGCAACTTCAAACGGAATCGAGCGAAATCACCGCTCAACTCCAACAACAGCAACCAACAGCAGAGTTAATAGTAGAGAGAAAATGGTGGGAATTAGCATGGCAAACTATCCCGAACAAATATCAGCCAGAAGTTCCAAGTACCGGATTATTCAGCGTAGATTTTTTAAGCAAAATCAAGCGTTTATTCAAACATTGGCAACGCGAATTAGAACTAGAAGAAACTGCCCTCAAGCGTTCTCAAAACTTTGTCACAGATTGGATTGAAAAACTCCGCAATCCATCGGAAAAAGACCGAAATGATCTAAAACAAATTTATATTGACAACGCGAACGTCATCGGCATTACCTGCGTGCAAGCTGCCAGTTTCGATTTTAGCAAAAACTTTCCTAGCTTTGATGCAGTCATCATTGACGAAGTTAGCAAATGCACTCCGCCAGAGTTGTTGATTCCGGCTTTGAAGGGCAGAAAATTAGTATTAGTGGGCGATCACAGGCAATTGCCACCGATGTTTAATCAAAGTACAATCGATGATATCGCCGAAGATATTGGTTGTACTGGAGATGAACTTAGCTTTATCAAAGAATCGCTGTTCAAAATATTGTTTGAAAAAGCTAGCGATGGCATTAAAAAAATGCTGACAACTCAATACCGAATGCACCCGCAAATCATGGGCGCAATCAATCAGTTTTACCAGCAAAAACTCAATTGTGGGATTCTGGAAGCAGACACGAGACGCGCGCACCATCTCGCAGGTGAGATCATTCAAGAACACAATCACATTCTGTGGGTGAAAACGCCCGTGGGACAAGGGTTTGAAGAGGGTAAACAGGGTACTTCGCGTTTGAATGTGAGGGAGATAGATGCGATCGAGCTTTTGTGCGAACAGATGGAAACGGCTTGGCGGCCTAAAATGGTAGAGGGTGAACCGCCGAAGGAAATCGGGATTATCACTTTTTACGGCGCTCAATTGAACGCAATTAAAGATAGAATAGAAGCCGAAAGATTTCCTTCTTTGAGTATCCGCACAGGTACGGTTGACATATTTCAAGGGATGGAAAGACCTGTGATTATTGTCAGCACAGTGTGCAATAATATTAGAGGCGATATTGGATTTGCTAAGGAACCGGAACGGGTGAATGTGGCATTTTCTCGCGCTCAGGAATTGCTGATAGTTGTCGGCTGTCACGATTTATTTACGCAGCAAACAGGTACTGTGGGAAAAATGTATCAGGAAGTTTCAAAAACGGTGCGTCACTGCGGAGGTTTTATAGATGTTGCTAGCGTCATCGGCTAAACAAATTGACGCGAATTTAAGTTCGCTAGCGGCACAAATTGAGCAACAAAATCCTAATTTGTCGGTGTTGGCGGCGCGTCAATTCCGCTTTGCAATTCGCCAAACTCCGCTAGAGGTGGCGATTAGTGAACCTCGGGAGTTTAATGTGTTGGAAGAGTTTATTTTGCGGGCGGGTGTTGAATTCGATCCGGCGCCGACTTTGCAGGAGTTGGCGGATTTGCTGGGGTTGGATCAGGTTTTTGTGAAGACTACGGCGACGACTTTGGTTAATTTGGAGATTTTGGAGGTGGCGGATAATGGTAAAATTACGTTAGTGAAGCCCGCCCCTATGGGAGGCTCATCAACGAATAGGATCGTGCCCCAAGGTAAAGATTTTTTCGATCAAGGTGCGGTTAGTCGATCGCAAATCCAATCAATTTACGCCATTTCCGATCCGTTAAACCAAACTCTTACCTTCAAGTTCGACGCTGTAGCCGCAGAATCGGTCAACTTACCAGATTTAGCAGATTTAGTATCGCTCGAACATAAAATTAGCGACCTTGCGGATTTAAGCATAACAGAAATCCAGCCACTGATCCAAGCATCCGGCCTAGGGATTCACGTCCCAGAAAACGGCAAAATTGTTTCTAAGTGCGATGTTATCGGCGACGATTTAGATGTTTTGCAAACAGTATCAATTTTTGTGTTGCTGGATGGAATAGAAAATAAAACTACCATTCAAGCCAGACAGGGAAAGCAAATATTAGAAACAGCATCAAACTTTCTCAACCAACTCGAATCCCAGCAGAAATTGTTGAATGAGTTGTGCAAATCAACGGAAGAAATTGCACAGCCTGAGTCAGAAACAATCCCGGTTCCGAAAACTCGTAAAAAGTCATCAACGAAGAAACGCAAGGAAATGGAGTCGGGAAACAAGTAATATGCGGACTAAAGTCCGAACTATCGAACCTGTTTGTAGTGCCGACTTCAGTCCGCATTGGCTAAAAACTATTGAGAAACTTAGTGTTTTACTGATTGACAATATACTGTGATTTAGCTATAATTTATAGTTGTATGCGATTGTGCTGAGATTAAATTTGTGTCTGCAAAAGATACCTTCCACGAATCCGTAAAGAGAGCCCTTGAAAAAGAACAGTGGGTGATTACTGCCGATCCGCTAAGATTTAAGTTTGGTAATATTAAATTTCAGGTCGATTTGGGAGCAGAAAGGTTAGTCGCAGCGGAGCGAGGAGGGGAGAAAATTGCAGTCTAAATCAAAAGCTTCCTTAATCCCTCTGCAATTACAGACTTTTATGCTGCATTGGGACAATTTCTCAGTTATCGGCTAGGGTTGGCATCTGTTGAACCTAATCGTAAATTATACTTGGCAGTACCAATTGAGGTGTATAGAACATTTTTTCAGTCTGAATTTACTCAAGCTGCGGTACAAAAGTATCAGGTATTTCTAATCGTATACGATTCAAAAAATGAGGTAATTGTGCAATGGACCAACTAGCTCAATATCGTCAATACGTTCAGACATTAATCACCCGTTATGCCGAAGATGATGTTTCTGATGATGAAGTCGAAGTGCAACTTATCTGCGACACAGAACGAGATCATTATCAGTGGATGAATGTCGGCTGGCAACACCTTAACCGAATTTATCGAACCATCATTCACATTGACATCAAAGATGGAAAAATCTGGCTTCAGCAAAATTTGACTGACCAAGATCCTGCGAAAGAATTAGTTGAAATGGGAGTGCCAAGAGAGGATATTGTTTTGGGATTGCAAGCTCCGTACAAACGACCTTATACTGATTACGGCGTAGCTTAAACAGTTGAAAGTTGACAAAGCATTTATCCTTTCGTTTCTATTAAGTCTATAAAATATGGTCTGGCTGGGACGGGAAACCGTCTAGTAGAACTGATTTCCAGGGTCTAGTATTTTCTATCCTGTAGGGTGCGTCAGTCTTAAGGTGACAGCGAAAAATTCCAATTTTTCTAATTGACACACCTGACTATTCTTACGGTGCGTCAGTCTTAAGATTACTAAAAAAAACTTAGGATTTCCTTTCCTGACGCACCCTACAATAATCCTACTGAGCCTTAACGCATTTCAGCATCCGCAAAGTAGCCGCGGCGGCGTAATTCCGCTTTGCAGAATCATCGGGAGCAAAACGAGTTCCAACTTCGTTAACAGCGGAAGCAACAGAACAATAAGCAGACATTTGATTAATAATAGCAGCAGCCCAATGATTTTGAGTATCCGAAAAAGTTTTAGGAGGCTCTTTACCAATTAAATTTGGCTGCATTCCCCGCGCCAATAAACCAAATTCTGACGCTCTTCGCAGCACCGCCATCAATTCAGCGCGAGTCACCGGCTGCGTAGGTTTAAAAGTGCCATCTTTATAACCGCTGACTATCTTGTTGTCTCGCGCAAATAGAATTTTTCCCGCACTCCAGCGCAAGCTATCAACATCGCTATAGGGACGAGTAGTAACATTGCTAGGAAATGTGATGTTAGCACCTTGAATTCCTTTCAAAGATTCCAATACTAAAGATACCAATTGTTCTCGGGTAACAGCAAGTTGTGGCCGAAAGGTATTATCTTGAGCAAATCCAGCTACAAATCCCAGCGCCACAGCTTCTTTGATTTCAGAAGCGTAGATATCGGTAGCAATATCTCCGAATGTATTTCCGCCAGTATTTCCGCTAGTATTTCCGCCAGTATTTCCGCTAGTATTTCCGCCAGTATTTCCGCCAGTATTTCCGCCAGTATTTCCGCCAGTATTTCCTCCGGTATTTCCTCCGGTATTGTCTCCGGTATTTCCGATTTCTCCTGGTGCTGGTTGACTGCTACTCAAATAAAAGTGACCTAATACTTTCCCTTGATAAGCTCTTTTACTGAAGTGCCAAGCGGGATCGAGGGTGATTTTCATAAAGCCGTTAGTATCGCCGTTTGTGCGGCCGATAATTATCGGTTGAGTGTTGTTGGGATCGATGGGAGTTCCCATTAGTAAAACGTTGCCGTCAACGACTTGCAAACTCAGGCTGTATTTTAATGCTAAATCGGTGCCGGCCATGCGAATAGAAAAGCCGTTGCTGTCGGTGGCGCGTCCGCAAATGCCGGTGAAATCAAAAGTAGCTAATAACGGATTGACTACGACGGGATTAGAGCCGCTTTCGCTCCAGCATTGCCGCTTGTTTGTCACCTGTTCTACAATTAGTAATTGGTAGCCGGTCAGACCGCCCGGTTGGGCGATCGCAATTACTCGGTCTTGGTTAATTTCGGTTTCGTCAAAAGTATATGCTTTCGCTGGAGCGATCGCCCCGAGTGTTAAAATTGCTGAACCGACGAGTGCGGCCGCTGTTCGTACCAGTGAATGTTTCATAGTTTTTCCTATTTACCCATTGTTTTGGCGAGACCTATCTAGAAGACGAAAAGGTCGCGCTCTTGAGACAACAAGATAGAATTTTACCATCTCTTGTTCCGGCGATCTCAAGTGCGATCGCACAAATACCACAAAATAGGTTCGTCGAACTATAAAAAAACGGTGCGCAACACGCTTGTTGACACACCTTAAAACAAACATTCAAAAAGAGTCTTTCCTGTCTAGCGGAACATACTGCTAACAGAACTATCTTCGTGAATCCGCCAAATAGTTTCGCCTAGCAAATTCGCTACCGAAAGCACCGTCAACTGCTTGAATCTGTTCTCTTCAGGGACAGGAATTGTATTCGTAACAATTACCTCTTCCAATAATCCGCTAGACAAACGCTCGATCGCCGGAGGTGAAAAAACCGCATGAGTAGCACAAGCATATACCTGTCTCGCACCCTCGCGGCGTAACAATCTTGCGCCTTCGGAAATCGTGCCCGCAGTATCGATCATATCGTCCACTAACACGGCTGTTTTGCCTCTGACATCCCCGATGACGTTCATCACTTCGGCGACGTTGTGAGCTTGGCGGCGCTTGTCAATAATTGCTAGGGGAGCATCGCCAAGCTTTTTGGCAAAAGCTCTCGCCCTGGCGACTCCGCCCACATCCGGTGAAACTACAACAATATCCGTCAACTGCTTGCTCGCGAGATAATCCAAAAGCACTGGCGAACCGTAAACGTGATCGAAGGGAATGTCAAAATAACCTTGAATCTGAGCCGAGTGCAAATCCATCCCTAAAATGCGATTTGCTCCAGCTTCAGTAATCAAATTAGCTACCAACTTCGCAGTAATTGACTCTCTGCCGGCTGTTTTGCGGTCTGCTCTAGCATAGCCGTAGTAGGGAATCACGGCAGTAACTTGTCTTGCCGAAGCGCGGCGACAAGCATCGATCATAATTAATAATTCCATGAGGCGATCGTTCACCGGACAGCAAGTAGGCTGAATTAAGTAAACATCGCAACCCCGAATCGATTCTTGAATTTGAACGTAGAGTTCCCCATCAGCGAACCGCTTGCGAACCATCGGCCCCAGATCGATCCCTAAATAGCGAGCCACCTCTTGGGCGAGGGGAACGTTAGCAGAACCGGAAAACAGCCGCAGACGGTCATGAGCAGAAACTGGCGGCTCGGGAAGCGGAAGCGGTAAAGTAGCAGAACGGATCACAGCAGGCCTCTTGCAAGACGTTTATTTAACCGCCATCTTACCATCGGAAATTAGAAATGTTCAGTCAATATTTGGAGAGTTTTAACTTTCGGGGCGACCGCAAGTGTTAAGTTAGGCGAACTGAATAGGACTTGCAGAAGTATGTCCGAGAAACAGGGTTTATAGCTGGCTGTGCACAGAAGGAAGAAGCAAGAAGCAAGACGGAAGAGGGAAGAAGCAAGACGGAAGAGGGAAGAAGCAATAAAATCAAGGGTTTCGGCAAGGCCAGAACGTCCGGGCCATGCGCTGCGGGCGTTTGTTGTACGATCGATCGCCCG
>JBDTEI010000175.1:0-9368 GCA_039922675.1 Microcoleus sp. | reverse complement strand
AGAAAATCGGCGATTTCCGGTCGGTAAAAACCATTCGACGCTGGCATTCGGTTCTTTGTTCGGATTTAATTTTAGGACGCCACCGTTACCTGCAATGTATTGTTTTTCAATCGCACAAAAGAGTTTGCCAGATTTAGAAATTGCAGCACTTCCGTCGATATCGGAACCTGTATAAAAATCCCAAACTATCTTTTTTGTTTTAATGCTAATACCGTAAATATGACCGGAACCAGCAGCTATAAATAGTCTATCTTTCAGCCGGGAGGGCGATGATTCCGCGACCAAATTGCCGCCGTGCTTGCTGATATCTCCGGCTGCATAAAGCTGGACTTCTGACAATATCTGCGGTTGCTTGATTCCTTGTTTGACTTTGGCTTTGCTGGCAGAACTATTGAGAAAATAGCCGATCGCATTTTCGCCCGCATTGAACAACACGCCATCGCCCAGATACAAAGGGCTGCTGTCATTATCCTGACTGTAGCTGGGGGTTTTCCGGATGTCCAGCTTCCACAGTTCCTTGCCCGTTCTAAAAGATATCGCCCGAAAACTCGGTACGACATTTTTGCTAGCTCCGCCGCTGCGACTGCCTTGCAAAATCACAATTCTATTCTCGGCGTTGGCGGTTTTGTCGATATAAATTGTTGAAGTTCCTTTAATGATATCATCAAATTCATAGCGCCAAACTTCTTTATTCGTCGCCATATCTATTTTGTGCAAATAGTGGTCGAAAGAACCTATAATTAAATAAGTTTTGTCTCGATCTCTGGTAATTGTTGGCTGTCCAGTCCAACCCGCGCCGCTCCAAATTTGCGATTGTCTCCCTAGAAAAGTCCGGCCGCTCCCTAACTCGAATTTGTTGATCAACTTCAAACTTTTCGGGACACCTCGACCGTAAAATCTACGCTGATCGTTTCCTAAAAAAGTTGGCACGAATAATTCTACTTCGGGAACTACTTTTTTGGTCGAAACTTTGTTAGAATTAGTTTTTAATACAGGTTGGTTCGAGGGTTCGGCTTGCTGCGATGGTTCGGATTGACACTGTTTGAGAATGACAGGAGGAACTGCGGCACTTAACAAAAATTGTCCGAACCGTATATTGAATAGTCTTCGGGATAATAAATTCATTTTATATTGAGATAAGCAGTGATAATATTAAAACATGATTGTCGCCCCAACTCAATTAAAACAGATCGCGCTAAACTGCTAAATAACTGACAAGCTTACTCAGTACGAGTTAAATTATATTTGATTATGGTCAACCGTCTTGCTCAATCCCAAAGCCTTTACCTGCGGAAACACGCCGAAAACCCGATCGACTGGTGGCCCTGGTGCGATGAAGCCTTAGAAACGGCCCAGAGCCAAAATAAACCGATTTTCCTGTCAATTGGCTACTCTAGCTGCCACTGGTGTACAGTGATGGAAGGGGAAGCATTTTCGGATAGCGCGATCGCCCAATACATGAATTCGCACTTTATACCGATAAAAGTCGATCGCGAAGAACGCCCGGACATCGACAGCATTTATATGCAAACCCTGCAAATGATGACAGGCCAAGGTGGTTGGCCCCTCAACGTTTTTCTCACTCCAGACGAGCGAGTTCCCTTCTACGGCGGCACTTATTTCCCCGTAAATCCGCGCTACGGACGCCCCGGATTTTTAGAAGTGTTGCAATCAATTCGTCGCTTTTACGACACAGAAAAACGTAAATTGCAAGCTTTCAAAGCAGAGATTTTAGACAACCTCCAACAGTCGGCGGTGCTGTCAGCAGCAACCGCAGAATTAAATCGCGAAGTCTTCCAAAAAGGCTTAGAACTCAATACCGGAATTATTGCCGCCAACAGCCCAGGGCCGAATTTTCCAATGATGCCCTACGCTGATCTAGCACTGCGGGGAACGCGCTTTAATTCACAATACGACAGCAAAAAAGTGTGTACTCAGCGGGGCTTAGACTTAGCATTGGGCGGCATTTACGATCATGTAGCCGGGGGATTTCACCGCTACACGGTTGATGCGACTTGGACTGTGCCGCACTTTGAAAAAATGCTCTACGACAACGGTCAAATTGTTGAATATTTAGCAAATTTGTGGAGCGCGGGAATCCAAGAACCGGCTTTTGAAAGTGCGATCGCGCGGACAGTAGAATGGTTGAAACGAGAAATGACCGCGCCGACTGGCTATTTCTACGCTGCACAGGATGCTGACAGTTTTACCCCCCCAACCCCCCCTTACCAAGGGGGGGCAACGGGGGGGTCTGAACCGGAAGAAGGAGCTTTTTATGTTTGGACTTACACCGAACTACAAACGCTGTTAAATGCTCAGGAATTTGCGGAAATCCAAGAAGAGTTTGATGTTAGTCGTAGCGGCAATTTTGAAGGAAAAAATGTATTACAGCGCCGCCATTCTGGAAAACTCAGCGCCACGGTAGAAACGGCTTTAGCTAAACTTTTTGCTGTGCGCTACGGCGACAATCCCGATACTATAAAAACCTTTCCACCAGCCCGCAACAATCAAGAAGCTAAAAACGACAGTTGGCGGGGGAGAATTCCGGCAGTTACTGACACGAAAATGATTGCGGCTTGGAATAGCTTAATGATTTCTGGTTTGGCTAGGGCGGCGGCTGTTTTTGGTAAGTTAGAATATCTCGAATTGGCTGTGAATGCTACTAATTTTATTTTAGATAATCAGTGGAAGGATGGGCGGTTTCAGCGGCTGAATTATGACGGACAATCGGCGGTAGCGGCGCAGTCAGAAGATTATGCTTTGTTTGTGAAAGCTTTGTTAGATTTGCATCAAGCGAGTTTGATGTTAGGAAATGGGGAAGCATTACAGCAATTGCCGAATTCTCAGTTTTGGTTAGAGAAAGCTGTGCAGGTGCAAGATGAGTTTGATGAGTTTTTGTGGAGTGTGGAATTGGGAGGGTATTACAATGCTGCTAAGGATGTCAGCGGGGATTTGTTGGTGCGGGAACGCAGTTATACTGATAATGCAACTCCTGCGGCGAATGGAATTGCGATCGCCTCTTTGGTTCGCTTGGCATTGCTGGGTCAGAATTTAGAATATCTCGATCGCGCGGAACAAGGTTTGCAAGCTTTCAGCAGTATTATCAGAGATACTCCCCAAGCTTGTCCGAGTTTGCTTTCGGCTCTGGATTGGTATCAGCATTCTACTCTGATTCGCACGTCGCAAGACCAGATTTCTGGGTTGATTTCGCGGTATTATCCGACTGCTGTCTGTCAGATTGAGGCTGATTTGCCTGAAGGTGTTATTGGGTTAGTTTGCGAGTGTTTGACTTGCAAAGAACCTGCGAGAAGTCAAGAGCTGCTGTTAGCAGAAATTCTGCACAGTCAAACGCGAATATAGCAGAAGTAGAAAAACTGAATTCCTTACTAGACCTCTTGCAAAAATCTTCGAGTCATAGAGCAACCGCAGATATCGGGCAGATGCAACACCGATTGACGCAGATGGTTTCAGGGTATTTTTGGATTTTTGCAAGAGGTCTACTACAAACCTCACACTCAAACGCGAGTATAGAAGGAGAAAGACTGAAGTCCTTACTACAAACCATTTCGTAGTAAGGACTTCAGTCCTTTCAATTGGGCTTGACTAATTCGTGAGATTTGTTGTGAGCAATTAATTATATTTCAATAGGCTTGGGCTCGGAGAGTTCAGAAGTCAAAACGTTGTAAAAAATAGATACTGCGATTGCTTCGTTCATCGCAAAGATAACTATAATCCAAGCATATTAAATTATATTGATCAGGCAGTCTGTGAAGCTTATGTTGTTTTTAAATTAACCTAAATATTGCCCTTTTTTTTGTGTAGGGCTTCAGATTACACTCGTTTTTTTTGAGGTTCGATCGCATACTCATTCACCAACTGTCTGGAGTCTTGTTACTGTGATTGAGGATTTTAAGCGCGTGTATTTTGGTTAAAGCCTGGTTTCTGGCCGTCGATGCGATCGCGAATTATTAAACCTGAAATGAGGAGCGATCGCACCAACCCGGTTTTATTAAAAAATCTGGTTTTAAAATTTGGCATTAATGGCGAGACTTGGTAGAGCGCCGGGAGCCAATAACACCTGCAATTGACACAAGCCCCGACGTGCGCTCGTCTTCGGCGGTAAAAATTATGTAGAAAAAAAACTTGACATCAGTGGGCGATCGAAAGTAAAAATGAATAACAGCAATAACCAAAATGAGGCTTTATGTTTGATTCGCGATCGGCGATCGGCAAGTATGGCATTGATAAGTTGCTATCTCCTACAACAATTTTGGCTAAAATACATCCGGTAAAATACGGATAATATATAAGTTTTTGGAAAAACTTTTTCGCAATCTAAAATTCGTAATTGTTCAATCTAAAATCTAAAATCTAAAATGGCAACAGCTATTCTCGACCTGGAAATCTCCCAACTACCGCCAGAAATTGCGGTTGAGGAGCGTTACAGCCAAGCCTTGGTTTTAATTAGACTGCACGGAAAGCCGATCGGTCAAGCGACTTTGCCCGTAGTCGGAGGTCGCATTGAGGGCTCCCAATTGCGGGAAACTCTGATGAATGCTGTGGGCGATAAGCTGTGGAAAAATTGGCTCTACGATGCCCTGGAATGGGACGAACGCGGGCCCGTGCAGGTAATGCCCGCAGCGACTGTAGCTGTTTGTACGCGCGATCGCCCGGAAGATTTGCAGCGCTGTCTCGACGCGTTTATGCGGCTGCCCGACGACGGTCAGGAATATTTAGTAATTGACAATTGTCCCGCCACGGAGGCTAGTAGGGAACTGGTCGAAAATTACCCAAAAGTTCGCTATGTGCGCGAAGACGTACCGGGCTCCAGTGCTGCCCGCAACCGAGCTTTACGCGAAGCTAAACACGACTTCGTAGCGTTTACAGATGATGATGCAGTGCCCGATCCGAATTGGCTGCGATCGCTCTTGCAAAATTTTAGCGATCCGCGAGTTATGTGCGTCACGGGGCTAATCATGCCTTTAGAACTGGAAACGAAGGCGCAAGAATGGTTCGAGCGCTACAGCCCCCACGGGCGGGGCTTCGATCGCCAAATTTTTGACGGGGCGCGCTGCAATCCGCTGATTGTGGCTCCGGTGGGTGTTTCGGCGAGTATGGCTTTGCGCAAAAGTTCGATCGACTCGATCGGCCTGTTTGACGAAGCTTTGGGGGCGGGGACGCCCACCGTCGGTGGCGAAGACTGCGAACTATTTGCCCGCATCTTGCGCGCGGGCTACTGCATCGTCTACGAGCCGAGAGCCTTGAGCTGGCACCGCCACCGCCGCACTTGGGAAGAATTGCAAAAAACGCTCCAAGGCTACGGCATCGGAGTTTATGCTTATTGGACGCGGATGTTTGTCATCAACAGAGAATTCAGTGTGCCTCTATTAGCTTGGGGATGGCTGCGGTACAAGCAAATTCCTGAATTAATTGCTTCTTTGCGAAAGCAACCGGATTCGATTCCGAGCGATTTGCTGTTGGCTCAATTGCGGGGCTGTGTCAGCGGCCCGATGGCTTATTTTGCTTCTCGCAAGCAGTTAGAACAAATTAAGGAAGAAGTCAGTAGTCAGTAGTCAGTAGTCATCAGTCACGAGTCACGAGTTAATCACAAATTAGCAATTACCAATTAGCAATCGAATATGAACAAAGAAAATCCAACTGTTAGCGTAATTATTCCCACTCACAATCGAAGTTCTTCACTGCGGCGCGCTCTTGATGCTTTGCACTCGCAGACTTATCCGATCGACCTCATCGAAGTTACAGTAGTCGCAGATAGCTGCATTGACGATACTTTGGCAATGCTACAAGACTACAAAGCTCCGTTTAAACTGCACGCGATCGAGGTAAATTGCCGGAGTGCTTCCATAGCCCGCAATACGGGCGCGGCTTCGGCTACCGGGCAATTGCTGCTATTTCTGGACGACGATATCGAAGCGCTGCCGCCTTTGGTGGAAAGCCACGTTCGCACTCACCAAGAACGTCCGGGCTGTGCTGTCATGGGCCCTTATCCGCCAAAGTTGCAGGGAGGAACTAGATTTTTTGATGTCGAAGTGCGGGCTTGGTGGGAAGAAAAATTTTACCAGATGGGGCGCCCGGATCACCGGTTCGAGTACCAAGATTTGCTCAGCGGCAATCTTTCTCTGGATGCAGAACTGTTTTCTCGTCTCGATGGCTTCGATTCGGCTTTCGGGAACTGCGGCGGGGAAGATTACGAGTTTGGGGTGCGCTTGCTGAAAGCTGATGTCTCTTTTGTGATGGCTGCGGGCGCGGTGGGCTATCATTACGAACACGAAACTAACAATCTCGATCGCTCTTTCCGGCGTGCTCGTCAGGAAGGGCGATCGGATGTTTTGATCGGTCAGAGACACCCGGAACTCAGACCGTTACTACACATAAAAGACTACGAAACTCCTTATTCTTTTGCAGACAAGATTTTGGTGGCGATCGCATTTTTCTGGCCGGCGGCTGTAGATTTGCTGGGCCTGGGGCTGAGGAAATCCCTTGATTTGTTGCAAAGTTTGGGGATGCGGACTACTTGGCGGTGGCTGCGGAGAAAATTGCGTGGTTATTGGTACTTCCGGGGAGTGATGGACGAGTTGAAAAGTCGATCGGCAATTTCTAGTTTTATGCAAGGAGGCTGGGCCCGTGCCGATTTGAGCGATCGCGAAATTGAAATCGATTTACACGAAGGTTGGGAAGCAGCAGAACGAGCGATCGACGCTGAACGGCCTGATGGCATTTATCTCCGTTACGGTGAACTGCCGATCGGCCACGTCACTCCCAAATTCGGTGTCGAGCCGCTGCGGGGCGTCCACCTGCGTTCAATTCTGGCAACTCTGGTATCGGATCAATTGCTAGCTGCGATCGCGGTTAACGGTATGCCCAAAAGTCCAGAAACGGATCTCGAAAAGCCTTTGATTGCTGTTGAGAATTATGAGTTAGTCGATAGTCAGCAATCCTTAGTCCTTAGTCCTTAGACAAGATGGATATTTCAACTTAAACCTCAAAAAAATTTAGGAAACCACCGCACTATTTTTAGGAGCAATTTATGGGAACAAAACTGCTGAAACTTGAGTTTTCCGAACCGATAAATCCGATTCGCGGACTTGAGAAATATGAAAAAATTCGCCTCTTAGTGTGCTACCAGGGAGTGCCTCTACAATGGGTAGAAATATCTAACGATCCTTGGCTGGCAATTATTCCGGCCGAGCGGGTGCGATCGACAATTGTCGCGCAAATAGGCAAGGAATTGGCAAAAGCAATTCTCCCTCTTCAGTTAGGCCTGCAAACAAAGCCTAATCATCCGCTGCCGCCGATTAGTGTGGTCATCTGCACGCGCGATCGCACGGACTTGCTCAAAGGCGCTCTGGAAGCAATTCTCGCCATCGACTATCCCCACCGCGAAATTATCGTGATAGACAACGCTCCTTCCAACACCAGCACCGCTGAATTGGTCGCGCGATTGCCGGTACGCTACGTTAAGGAAGAACGGCCAGGATTGGACTGGGCGCGCAATCGCGGCATCGCTGAAGCCCGCCACGAGATTATTGTTTTTACTGACGACGACGTGCGGCCCGATGCAGGTTGGCTGCGGGGGATTGCTGCGGGTTTTGCTGACCCGGAAATTATGGCAGTCAGCGGTTTAGTCGCGCCGGCAGAACTGGAAACAGAGGCTCAAATTCAATTTGAATTCGGTTATGGGGGAATGTTGCAATATCTCCACAGTTTTAAAGTTGATGGTAGCAAGCTCTCGGCGCGGGAGTTGTTGTGGTCGAGCGCTTACGGTGTCGGGGCGAATATGGCTTTCCGGCGGCAAGTGTTCGCGGAAGTTGGGACTTTTGACCCGGCTTTGGATGTGGGGACTCCGACTCGGGGGGCTGGGGATATTGAGATGTTTCACCGGATTTTGGCGAAGGGATACTCGACTTTTTATGAGCCGAGAGCTTTTGTTTGGCACGTACACCGACGCAGCGGCGAGGCTTTGGGTAAGCAGTTAAGGGATAATGGGCGCGGTTTTGGGGCTTTTTTGCTGACGTGCGATCGCAACCGCACAGTCGGCCGCCTGGAAATTTTGCGTTTTGCTTGGTCTGAGTGGCTCAGCGGCTGGATGCTGCGTCGATTGATCCGTCCTGAGTGGTTTCCCCGCAAGTTGGTTGTCAGCGAGCTGCTGGGAGCTCTGCAAAGTCCTTTTACTTACAGGGAAGCGCAGTTGCAAGCTCAACGCTTGGCGGCTCTCCCTGAGCAGGAATTGCAGGAAGTTGAACAGCCGCTAATTGTTGGGGGTGTACAGTGACAAATGCGGTAAAAGCTTTAGATAGGCGCAAAATTGCTCATTTTTTCGATTTGCTGCGGGAGTTGGTCGATCGCGAGATGAAACTACTCTACAAGCGATCGACCCTGGGTATTGCTTGGACTCTGATCAGTCCGCTATTGCAGTTGGCTGTTTTTTCCTTTGTATTTCGATCGGTAATTCCGGTAAATATTCCGCAGTTTTCTTCCTTTGCTTTCAGCGGTTTGTTAATTTGGACTTGGACTCAGACGGCGTTGTTTCAAGCGACGGGACTAATTACTGGCAACCTGGCTTTAATCAGACAGCCGAACTTTCCGACAGCTATTTTACCTGTAGTGACAACTACAACCGGATTGATTCACTTTATGCTGGCACTGCCGGTGCTAATTATCTTTTTGGCAATGGACGGGATTCAGCCAACTTCAGCGCTGTTTGCCCTGCCACTATTGATGATTATTCAATTCATTTTGACGGTGAGTTTGGCTTATCCGCTTGCTGCCATTAACGTTACTTTCCGCGATACTCAGCACACTTTGGGCGTGCTGTTGCAGATGCTTTTTTACCTAACTCCGATTTTCTACGATCTGAAAAGCGTGCCCAAACAATTTCAGCCTTTATATCAGTTAAATCCGATGGTGCCGCTGATTGAGGCTTACCGGACAATATTGCTCAAAGGTACCCAGCCGGATTGGGAAGCGCTGCTAATTCTGAGCTTGGTTGTGGCTGCTCTTTTGCCACTTGGACTAGCAATTTTTAGACGACAAAGCGATCGATTTGTGGAGGAATTGTAAATGCGTCAAGCTATTGTAGTCAACGGTTTAGGTAAGCGTTTCAACCGCTACAGTGCCGATCGACCTGTGACAATTATGGAGGCTGCATTGTGGGGTTGGTGGCGGATGAAACCCCAGGCTAATTTTTGGGCGCTGCGGGATGTCAGTTTTACAGTTGCGCCAGGGGAAATGCTGGGAATTCTCGGCAAGAATGGTGCGGGAAAATCGACGCTATTGCAACTTATCGGCGGTATCGGGCGTGCTGAAGAAGGAACGATTAAAGTTAATGGCAGAATTGGCGGTTTGTT
>JBDTEI010000174.1:0-5520 GCA_039922675.1 Microcoleus sp. | reverse complement strand
AAATCGGCGGTAGTCCAGCGTACTTTATCAGATATTGTCTGGCTCATACAAGCACTCTTGATAGGTGGTACAAACATTATAAACCGTTTTGTAGTAAGGACTTCAGTCCTATCGAATGCTTTTAGTCAATAAGGACTAAAATCCTGACTACAAATTATTATGCCGATCGCAATTAACCGCACATCAGACTACTTAAGAACAGTTTTAGAAGCAATGCGAGTTTTCTTGCGATCGGCCTCACTCAATTCTTCACCAGACTGCAAACGAGTAGCAGAGGTTTGTAGCACAGTTGCGGCACTTTTATCGCCCATTTGCAGAGCAGTTTTAGCTGCTGTTTGTAGCATCGTGGCCGCACCAGCGCGATCGCCCTGTTGCAGTCTAGTTTCTGCGAGTTGAGTTTGGCGGTACTTAGCCAAAGCTAAAATGTGCTGTTGTACCATCGGGTTAAGCGCGGGCTGATAAACTTTCAGGACATTAGCAGAAAGTGCAACAGGATCGGAAAGTAAACCTTCGCCTACAGTCGGATCGTCGTAGCGAATTTGCAATTGCCCGATCGCCTGCGTGCCTTCCGGTAACTGTCCAATATAAATATTAGCCAAAACTACTCGCTCTACATCCTTCATTAAATCTCCCAAGCGCACCATAAAGCGATCGCCCTCTTGCTGCACCGGTAATTCGATCGTGTCTGGGGCAACTTGGGCGATCGGTTTGAGTTCGGCTAACCGCACTTTTGGCATTAACGAAAATAGCAAATAAGCATTAGTCAAACCTACACCTTGGATGCGGGTAAACAGCTTGCCAAACTCATCAACCGCATCTTCAGGACGCTGAATGTGAGCCAGAGCACCGCCGCCCGCATCAGCAATCTTTTCCAAAATATCCTGGTTCCAGTTATCGCCAAATCCCAGAGAATTCAAAGTCATGTTATACTCGGCGGCCAGTTTAGCCAACTTCAAACAGCGGCTGTCGTCGCCGTGTTCGTTTTCGCCGTCAGTCAGCAGAAATGCCTGAGATATAGCCTCTTTTTTGCCTTTTCCCAACTCTTCAATACCTAACTTAATCCCCTCATCAATTGCTGTGCCGCCGGCCGGGCGCAATTGCTCAATTTGCCGTTTAATGCTAGCAGGATCGCCCACAACTTGATTGGGGACGAGGACTTTGGCTTTGTGATCGAAAGCCACCGCGCAAAAGCGATCCCCAGGCTTCAACCTATCCAGCAACCGTCCGGCGGCTTGTTTGACGGTTTCTAAGGGCCGTCCGCCCATCGAGCCGCTGTGGTCGAGAATCAGGCACAGGTTTAAGGGTACGCTGGAGTCGATCGCGCTTGCCGTCGCAGACACTGAAATCGCTAGCTGGCGCTGGGTTGAGGGCGCAGCAGCATCAAGGTTGGGGTCGTTTAACACCGGGAGCAAACTAACTTTCATGCGGGATACCTAAAGATTGCGTTACTATTTCTTATAAGAATAGCTCCATCAGTTCAGGCAACATTTCGGTTTATGAACACACCAATAAAAGCTGTGCAATCGCAATACTACGGGGAAGGCAACTCTCGGACGCCACCTCCCGATTTGCCATCCCTGTTGCTGAAGGAGCGGATCGTTTATCTGGGTATGCCTCTGGTGCCTGCGGTAACAGAACTGATTATTGCTGAATTGTTGTTCTTGCAGTACGAAGACCCCGATAAGCCGATCAAAATCTATATCAACTCGACCGGCACTTCTGGTTATAGCGGCGAACCCGTTGGCTTTGAAACGGAAGCCTTCGCTATCTGCGACACGATCAGGTACATTAAGCCGCCCGTGCACACTATTTGTCTCGGTTCGGCAATGGGCATGGCTGCGATGCTGTTAGCGGCTGGTACAAAGGGCTTTCGGGCGAGTTTGCCCCACGCTTCGATCGTGTTGCACCAACCCAAGGCTTACACGCGGGGTCAAGCCAGCGATATTCAAATTCGGGCTAAGGAAGTGCTGGCAAATAAGGCGACGATGCTCGATATTTTTGCAAGCTGTACAGGTCAACCGATCGAAAAAATTACTAAAGATATGGATCGGTTGCTGTACATGACGCCCCATGAAGCAAAAGAATACGGTTTGATCGATCGCGTTCTTGAAAGTTCGGAAGAGTTGGCGAAACCACTACCGGCTGGAGTCATTTAATTTGGTTATTAGTTATTGGTTATTAGTTGTTGGTTATTAGTTATTGGTTATTTGTTATTAGTTGTGGGTTATTGGTTATTATCACCAAAAACTCCAAACTAACTAATAACAAGCAACTAATAACAAGTAACAAATAACAAATAACAAATAACTAATAACAAGTAACTAATAACCAATAACCAATTACAAATCCCCGATTACCAATTACCAACTAAACGGAGTTCCGAATTATGCCTATAGGTGTGCCAAAAGTTCCCTACAAAATGCCGGGTGGTTATGATACTCAGTGGATTAATATCTACGATCGCCTTTACCGGGAACGGATTATTTTCTTGGGCAAAGATATTGACGATGAAATTGCCAATCAAATCATCGCTGTGATGCTGTATCTGGATTCGGAAGATTCAGGCAAGGATATCATTTTGTACATCAATTCTCCAGGCGGGATGGTGTCGGCAGGCATGGCTATTTTTGATACCATGCAGCACATTAAATCGGACGTGGTGACGATTTGTGTGGGCTTGGCTGCTTCGATGGGTTCTTTCCTGCTAGCTGCCGGTACGAAGGGCAAACGGTTAGCTTTGCCTCACTCGCGCATCATGATTCACCAGCCTTCTGGAGGCGCGCGGGGACAAGCAACGGATATTCAGATTGAGGCGAAGGAGATTCTGCGCCTACGCCACCAACTCAACGGTATTTATGCTAAAAATACCGGACAGCCGATCGAGAAAATCGAGAAGGACATGGATCGCGACTATTTCATGTCCGCTGAGGAAGCCAAGGAATACGGCTTGATCGACAGAGTGGTCGAAGATCGTCCGTAAGTGATTCTTAGAGCGAAAGTAGTGCGGGCAACCCTCGCACTACACCTAGTTAGCAGTAAATTTTGGCAGAATCTTTGCATTTAAGGATTCTGCCATATTTAATGGTATTATTAACGCTCATTCATTGTAAATGGATATTGCAGATTATTACCGACAGTTAGGACTCAGGTCTGGTGCGAGTTTATCGCAAGTTAAGGCCTCTTATCGAAAGTTAGCCAGACAGTATCATCCCGATGTGAATCCGGGAAACGAACAGGCTAAGAATAAGTTTATTGCTATTACTGAGGCTTATAAGTTCCTGGTGAATATTGCGCCCGCCGATGTTGCGGAGTCGAAAGTTGCTTCAACTGTGCCGCCGACTCCGACAGCGCCAGCGGAGGCGGTGAAAGCTCAACCGCAGGCTGTTAAGGTGACTCGGAAAGAGCAACCCACTCCCGATAGCCAGGATTTGTCGGCGGCGGAAGAAAAGTTAAAGAAAGATGCTTATTTTGAACTGCAACAGTTGCTGAAATATCAAAGGTTTCCACGGGCGATCGCCCTAATTGAGGGTTTGGCCCAGCGCGTACCCGAAGATCCAGAGGTGCGCCAGTGGCAGGCGATCGCCTATCAGCGCTGGGGACGGCATTTGATCGGGGAAAAGCAGGTTGACAAAGCGAGAATTTATTTGAAAAAGGCGGTGAAAACTGACCCTCACAATCGAGCTTTGTGGGCGGAAGTTGAGCGGGATTTTCGCAGGTTGGAAGAGATTTATTGAAGCGATGTTGTGTCCCCCTGTGTTAGGGGGCTGAGTCGTGAATTTTTAATTTTTCTACAATAACTTGGGTATTTTGCGGTCGGTTTTCTGGTAGCGGTTCCATCAATTCGTCGATCGAGTTTACGAATAACTGGTCAACATCTAAAGCCTGGTTTCTCCAGTTAATCTTACCAGTTGTTGGATTTACGGGAAAGTCGATCGGCGGTAAGCCTGTTAATAAATGTACAAAAGTACGCCCCAAGGCAAAAAAGTCCGATCGCACGCCGGCTTTACCTGCGATTTGTTCGGGCGCGCAGTATCCAGCAGTACCTATGGGTGCGGTATCCGTATCTGCTTCTGCTGCGCAGCCGAAGTCAATTAATCGTAATTTGCCACTAGCTGCAAGCATCAGGTTGGATGGTTTAATATCCCGATGCACTAAATGATATTTGTGTAGTTCCTGCAAAATATGCAGCATTTGTTGCAGCCAATCAACAGCTAGTGTTTGAGAAACAAACTGGTTTTTAGTTAAGAATTCGACCAAGTTTTCGCCACTAATTTTTTCCATTACCAAACAAGACAATTTATGGGAGTTATTCGCAATTTTAATTGAGAAATAACCATCAGGTTCGACTTGGGGAACTCTGGCTTTTCCCGCTAGCCAAATTAACACTCGCGCTTCTTGCTGGAACAAACGAAGTAAATCGGGATTGTGGCTGTGTTTCAAGAGTTTTAAAACTTTGACAGTTCCCCATTCGTTGTCCCCTGTTCCGAAATCTTCGACTTCAAAGATGTCTGTGAGGCGTGCGGGGTTGGGCGATCGCACTGGTTTAATGATGCGGTAGCGATCGGCAATTAACAAGGCCGTGCCGCAAGCTTGACAATTTTGAGCATCAGCAAGGTTTTCGCGTTGTTCGCATTGAGGATTAATGCAGTAAATCATCTGTTTTAATGCGTCCTGGACTGACGAATTTAACGAATTTATTCAATTATTAAAGCAGATTACGGGTTGATCGAGTACACCTCAGAAACCCCAAATCTGGGCAGCCACTCTTGACACCGCCCCTACTAGCCCAGCAATTTATCCCTCAAAAACTCGGCAAAATCTCTAGCGTGCGGATCAAGTGGATGCCATCATTTGTGCGCCACTCTTGCGGTGGTGGGGGTGGTAGCCACTCAAAGCGATCGGGCGGAAACGGCTTTTTCGCCAATTCTCGGACTTGTTTTATTCTGAGTGTAGCATTAACTCGCGACTCAAGCGGTATGTCAAATAAAACTACTTTTGTCCGGCTATCCTTTGTGATTTCAGCGATTTGATTTTTAATCAAATCAGCTTCTTGTTTCATATTTTTTGCATCTTGGTTCGACAAAGGTTTGCTTTGAATATCAACAGTCGTTTGGATAGCTTTTTGCGATAAGTCGGGAGTAAGATTGCGAGGCTCTAAGCTATCTAGTGCCTTTTTAGTCAGTTTTTGATTTTGTTGGTAGCGTTTTTTTAAAGATTGAATAAAAACACTAACTGGACGATATTCTTCTCTCAGTATTGGCAAATACTGGCGCATCGAGTAAAAAAGGGGGTTATACAAAGAATCAACTAAATCCCTATCTATTTTGCGAGTAATAGTATCGTTAATTTCTACCAAAATAATCTGAGGGTTGCTGTTACTTCTTTGAACTATTTCTAAACCTGTCTGGCTCGATCCTCCCCCCAAAGCTATACTCTTTACGCCCTTTCCAATGTCTGTAATATGAAGGTTGGCAGCTAGGGAACTACCCACCATGACAATTTTTAGATCGGAATCATCCT
>JBDTEI010000173.1:0-4304 GCA_039922675.1 Microcoleus sp. | reverse complement strand
ATTTGTAGTATTGCGAGCAAAGCATTCATTCTAAGATGCCAACCATTGATCCCTGGGTTTTTCTGTTAATGCTTTGCTGATGAAAAAGTTAAAAAAGGTAGCTTTTTCTGCTTTGTGGCACTTGCGACCCATTTCAGGTTAGTGCTTGCAGGGCTGCTTGTTGAGAGTTTTGATTTACATTGATGGATCTTAAAGTCTTATTCATTAAATAGCAACTTTTCCCCGGAAAAATTTAATCTTTGGCGATCGGCCTTTCGGCAATTGTGCGGGTAAAGTTAACAACAGGGCGAAACCCCTCAACCGCTAAAATTTTGGCTGAGGGGCTACTGCACCGGACGGCGCTGTAATCTATGCTATTCCGGCTAAACGATCGATCGCACGACACCGCCTTCCACTCGCAAAGCCGCCCCGTTAATAGCAGACGCTACTGGACTGGCAACAAACGCGACGAGTGCAGCCACCTCCGAAGTCTCAGCAAAACGCTGGATCAGCGACGAAGGGCGAGTCTTTTGAAAGAACTCTTTCTCCACCTGTTCGGGAGTCACATTTTGGTCTTTTGCCAATCCTTGAATAAAATCTTCTACTCCTTCGGAGCGCGTTGGCCCCGGCAGCACAGAATTAACAGTTACATTGCTGCCGACAGTCATCTCTGCCAAACCGCGGGCGAGGGAAAGTTGCGCCGTTTTCGTGACTCCGTAGTGAATCATTTCTGCTGGAATATTGAGTGCAGATTCGCTGGAAATGAAAATAATCCGCCCCCAATTCTTGCTCAGCATTAATGGCAGATACTTTCGAGAAAGTCGCACTCCGCTGATGACGTTGACTTCCAGAAAATTCATCCATTCATCATCGTCAATAGCCTCAAAGGCTTTCGATCCGTAAATTCCCAGATTGTTGACCAGAATGTCTACCTCTGGAACTTGATCGAATAATTGGCTGGCTCCGCTAGCAGTTCCCAAATCCGCAGCGACGCCTTGCAGCTTGGCATTTGGAACAGTTGCTTTGATTTGGTCGATCGCCTTTTTCACCCGTTCTTCCGTGCGTCCGTTAACAATCACCGCTGCACCTTCTTGAGCGAGTTGGGTAGCAATTGCTAAGCCAATTCCGGCTGTTGAGCCGCTGACCAGTGCAATTTTATCCGAGAGTTTAAGATCCATTGTTGTCATCCTCCAAAATGAGTATTTTTGATGTGTGTGGCGGGATCGATTTAACTAGAAATTAGGCAAAATTTCTAAATACAGGTGTGTACACTGCACAGAGCGAGCCTGCACAAAACCTCTAAATGTAGCGCTTGTTAATGAGTCTTTTTTTTGAACGTATCGCAAAACAAGTTGGCATTAGCGCCAATTATCCAATACAAAAACCTCTGGTCGATTGTAACCGGGATCATTGGGTCTGTGCATTACTACACCTGTACTTTCAGTGCGAAAACCGCGATCAACCATCCTACCATAAGCGAGATCGTGGCTCGTATTCACTCCAGCCCTGAGACTGACCATTTTTTCAGCCGCCCCAAACGATTCACACACATCGAGTAACCGCTCAAATCTTTCGCCTGCGAGCGCTCCCGATCGCACAGCTCCAAATTTGACATAGCATACATTAGAACCAGCTTCGCTACCCGCACCGCAATGACAAACAGCAAATCCAGCCAAACCTTTGTCATCCCAGAGTAAAACCGTATCGCCCAAGTTTTGAGCCTCAACTGCCAAAATCTCCCGCGATAAATCGAGTCCGGGATAAATAGCATCCGTCAATTCATAACATTCTTTCAGAAAGTGCGATCGCTCCTGTGAATTTAATTCAGAGTATTTTTTTCCTAGTAACTCCCGCTCAACAAACTGAATTGGTTTTGCCATGATGAAAGTCAGAAAACGGGGGTAGAATCCGAATTTTTGATACAGCCCGTGGTGTTTTGGGCTGTTCGGAAAAGTAAATAACCCCGCCTGTCGCGTGTCCCATTCCGAGAATTTGTCGATCGCACATTCAATCAAAAGTTTAGCAACACCTTGACCCCAAAAGTCAGGGTGAACGCTGAGCAGCCCAAAAAAACCGACACTGCCCCAACAAACAGCTATATTCGAGCCAACTAGCTTCCCATCAACCTCGGCGGCAAAAGCCGCTGTCGGATCGACTAACCATCGCGTTTGAACATACTTCGCATCACCACAAAAATCTGTCGGTTGAGGCAATCCAATAAAAGTACCAAAGGCCAGTCGAAAAATATGTTCAGCCGTCGATAACTCATTTTCTTGAAGCAATCTAATAGAGATATTCATTGTGTGCAATATCAGTGAAAAAAGTGAACAGTGATGCAGTCATACATATTAAACCTCTGGCATAAATCTTTGATGAGAGATGGAAACCGGAGATGAACGCAAATAAGCGCAGATAATTTCAAGATAGTTCAAATAGCCTCCTGCACAGTAAATCCAATTTCTTGCCCGTAGGATAGTTCCAGTGTGTGACCGTCCGGGTCTCGCAAAAAAGCCCAATAGCCGATCGGATACCCAGAATCTTTTGGTTCATCAACCAGTACGCCTTCATGACGTGCCAAGTCACAGAGAGAATCCATATATTCGCGGCTCTTGCAGCCAACTCCAAGGTGTGCCAGCGGAGACAAAACCGGATGTACAGATTCTGTTTGAATAAGCACAATTACAAAAGGACGAGTGCTGTCAGAAAGCCATACCACAGCAACACCTGCTGCTGCATCAATCCGACGGTGAACGACCTGCATGACCGCATACTTAGAGTGAAATTTAATACTTTGTTCCACATCTGAAACGGGGAGTGCGATGTGAGTGAGTCCAATGTCAATCATGGTGGTATGCCTCTCGCATAATTATTATGATATCTTTCCCGATCGCACGTCAAAGATTAATTAGCCTTAGTTGCAACACCTTGGTAAAAATAACCCATCATCTTTGGAAATTTTTCAGCATACAACTCTTCTACTGTTAGAGCATCGAACTTGTTCTCAATAAGTTGTTTAATAGGGCGATTCAGATGACAACCATCAGCAACAACGGTTCTCGTGGACTTTTGGTGAAAAAGTGGGGGGTAGAGGGATAGCTCCGTCATTCATGTTGAGTTAAAAGCCTTATAGCGCAATTGCTTGAGGATTAATAAGGCTGGCTTGTAACCTCAAAATCAGGAGAGACTTTTTTAGAGATTCTTGCGGTGTTCTAGAATCTTTTTGGGCGTGACACCCAAAAATCGCTTAATTTGAACGTTCAGATGGGCTTGATTCGCGAATCCGACTTGTTGGGCAATTTCTGCGATCGCATCTTTCCCGCTTAAGAGTAAAGTTATTGCTCGAAAGTACAAGTTTGGAAAATTGACGAGCGATCGATATTTTGAAGTCAAACCCCGCAGAGTTTACACAGAGAAGAAATTGGCAGGGCCCAGGAGGTTGGCAGCAACACCAGTCAAAGAAGCTAAAACTTCACCGCTGCTGGCTACACTAATTAATGCGCCGTTAGTTCCAGCCGCAATTGATAGCTGTCCGAAAGTCAAGCCGTTAATTAATTCCACAGTATTTTGACCTTTAGTGAAATCAGAGATAGTATCAATTCCCAATCCTGCACCTAAAACAAATACATCGTTTCCCAAACCACCGATCAAAGTGTCGTTTCCCAAGCCGCCGATGAGGGTGTCATCACCTTTGCCGCCGTAAAGAATATCGTTGCCTTTGCCACCGTAAAGGACATCGTTGCCTCGCAAACCCGTGAGTGTGTCATCGCCCTTAAAACCGTTGAGGGTATCGTTGCCAGAAGTGCCTGTGAGGTAGTCGTTGCTGTTTGTGCCGTTGATAATAACGTTTGGGGGGTTGTTGATGCCGCCTGGAGTGTTAGTTAAATCAGCAACGAAGACGTCATAGCTATTGTTAGTGTCTCCCGGCACGATATCGGAGGCAGTAGATGTAAACGCCACAAACCTCCCGTCCCCTGAGATGGAAGGGCCTCTATAGAAAAAGCCTTTCGCCGGATTACCTGCTGAGTTTACAGAGACGAGGGTGGTGGTATTGGTGAGAGTGTCGTGCACGTAGATTTCGCCTGAAAAGTTAGTCTCCCCCGCCACGAGGTTGGTGGCAAAAGATTTAAACGCTATAAACCGCCCGTCGGCTGAGATGGAGGGGCTATCGGAAATGTTGTTCGCCGGATTACCTGCTGAGTTTACAGAGACGCGGGTGATGGTATTGGTTGACAAGTCGCGCACGAAGATGTCATAGCTATTGTTAGTGTCCCCCGGCACGAGGTTGGCGGCACTAGATGCAAACGCCACAAACCTCCCGTCCCCTG
>JBDTEI010000172.1:0-12077 GCA_039922675.1 Microcoleus sp. | reverse complement strand
CTCGCATTAACTGATTGGTGGTTAGCTGTTTCTCAGCTTCCAACATGGCGAGGCAAACATCGCGCCAGTCAACTTGGATAGTTTTGGTGGGAATTGACTTTGCCCCGTTCCCAAAGGACGGATCCAGTCAGAAGTTATTAGTCTGGTTCTCGATATTACCTTGATTGATAACTCCCTTTTCTTGCAACTTCGACCAGTTCAGGTTTTGGATAGATGGTTGTTGGGACTGGAGCTTTTTCATTTCCAATTGGATATATTCGACAAGTCTGGGATTTGGATCTGCCTGTGCTGCTGCTAGCAATTGGATTAATATTTGTTTGAATTCGTCATTTCGATCGGCTACTGATTGCACTTCCAGGATTGCTTGACCGTAATCTAAAGGTTGCTCAGGCACAAGTTCGATCGCACTCGCCGTATCTGGAGACTCGTGTTTGAGCAATGACCAGAATTTTTTAACCGGTTGAATTACCGCATCTCCAAGGTTTTCTCCAATTTTTTCCAAAGCTTTTGTTCCCAGTACGGTTGCGATCGCAGTTCCAGCAGCCGTCAGCGTCAAAGGTTCCATAAATTATAAGTAGGAGTTTTCATGATTTGTAAATTTATAACATAATTTTTGTATAAATGCAGAGTTGCAAATTTCGGTTGCGATACTGCTGCGGCTAGGCGATAAGCTAAAACAAACTTTAATTAGATCGCACAACTTTTGATGCAGTCTTATAGAATTTCAAAACCAACATCAAAAAGGGGAAAATTGAGCTTAACTCAACTTCCCCCTCTTGACAAACGCTGTATTTTCTGAACTTATTTCCTAACAAGCCATCTGCTGCCACTCTCTTTCTAGCAAGCGCAGCAGCCTTTCATCGCCTTTAGCTGCGGCTACTTGTTTCCTACGATCGAGAATATTGCAAATATGCGCCCGGTGAACTTGCGCCACATCCGCAGCAGTTAGGGAAGATTGAACCGCCGAGTAAGGTGTACAAACTGCTGCGACATCCTGCGGGGCTTGAAAATCTCGCTTTGTGGTAGAGTTTAGGCCCCCATATTTTTTGGGGACGGGAACGTGTCTCGGATACCGATAGTTCCAGTTTTGACCCCTATATTTGCCCGCGACTTCCCCTTCGATCATATCCACTGTCGGAATGTCGCACTCGTAGTTTGCACCGCGATAAGTCAGTTTCATATTTTTCGATCCTTATATCAAGATAAAAACGGTCGTCAGGTCTGGTTTGCTTTTAATAGCTAAAACTTTTTGAGTTTCTGTATTCAATTATACTATTTTTTCAATAAAATGGTTTTTTTACATAAATTAATATTTTGACGGGGAGAGGGCAGGAAAAAACCCGCCGCAGCGGGTTTAATCTAGCTTTGACTAATTCGATCGTACTCAGATCGCAACTGATTGAGATCCGAAGAACTACCCGACTGTCACTTCATCGGTTTGCACGCCTGTAGCGCCCTCTTCAGCAGAGGCGATCGCCACCAACTTGTCGAGAAGCTCCTGACTGGCAACTTGACCTTTGAGAACAACTGTGCCGCTGAGCTGAGCCACCCAAACAGTATCGATATCAGCAACTTCTGAATCACCGTCAAAAGCCAAAGCTACCCGCTTCGCCAGGCCGCTGTCGTCAAAATTGCCGTCTGGGCCGACTTTAGCAGGAGCGATGGATTGTGCTTGGGCAGCTTGCTGTACTACTGCTGCCATCGGTTGAGCCTGTTCTTCAGGCTTTTCGAGTCCAAACAGTCTTTTAAACCAACCCATAGTAGTCTCCTGAAAATACACTTTTCCCAAGATAGCTCTAGAATGCCAAAAGACTCGTAATTGTTGCAAAACTAAGCGAAATTTCTCAAAATGTCGTTACCCCAGACTTACAAAATCTGAAATCTCCAATGGTATCTGCCCCTCAGTCTTTCTTCTGCTATAATTCTTAACTTTTGAGATTAATCCTGGACGCACCTGAACAAAGAAACCGGGTTTTGAAGCGAGATTGAGGGTTTTAAGTAAATATTTTGGCGAAAAACAAAGGTGATGGTCGCCCGTGCGTTCAGGACTAAAGATAATATTGTTCCGCTTCCGACCAATTCAGTTGAAGCAACGAATCATCTCCCCGTGTCAGCTTGAAACTCGGCTTAATTACTTTCACGCCCAAAGCGCTAATAATCTGCGATCCTACAGCTTTCGCCAATAGTGGCGGTACAGAATTTCCGACTTGACGAAAACCGTGCCATTTTGTGACGTGAAATCTAAACCAGTCGGGATAGGAATGCAGCCGCGCAGCTTCTCTGACTGTAATGCACCGAGGCGCGATCGGGTGAATTGGCCTTGGCGAAGTATAAGCACCCCTCGCCCTGTCAGTTCCAGCCCTGAGAGTGTTGCAAACTCCATCGGGGTGCAGCTTGTAAAAACGGCTGATCGGCTCTTTTTCGCCGCAGGCGGCTGCTGCAAACCTTTCCATACATTCGGGAGAATGTTTTGTGCGCCGACTAGATGAGAGGATTTGTCGATCGTACTCGCGATCGTAAGAATAATCATGATCAAAATCATCGAATCCGCGCAAAAAACTCGCGTAATCGCTGCTGCAATCTCCGTACTCAGCCATTACCCAATCTCGGTGCAGCAACTCGCTATACTTTTCTACTTCCGGCAAATCTCCAATGGCATCCAAAACTGTCGGGACAGCAGGTAAATAAACTTTTTTATAGCGTTTAGGAAGTTTCTTTTTCGGCAGAAAAGTAGTGGGCTGAGGATATTTTGGCAGCTCATACTCTTTTTTGCAACCAATTAGAAACAATCGTTTGCGAGCTTGCGGAACTCCGTAGTGAGCGGCGTTGAGAACTTGATAGTTTTCTTCTACTTGATAGCCTGCTTCCAGAAAAGAGCTAATTAAAAGATTCAGGAGTTTTTTGTGTTCGCCTGCCACAATTCCTGGCACATTTTCCATTACGAAAAACTTAGGTTTTAGCTCCAAAACTAAGCGCTGAAAGTGGAAAATTAGAGAATTTCGCGGATCGCCTACATCACGCTTGCCCATCAGCGAGAATCCTTGACAGGGCGAGCCGCTGATTACTACGTCTATCTCGCGCCGCCCGATCGCAGATTTTTTCCGAATTTCCGATCCCGTCAGTTGTGCGACATCTTGGCACAGAATAGAACACAGCGGGAAATTAAACTCGTGGGTAGCGCAGTGAATAGGGTCAATTTCGACTGAGGCAAGTACATCAAAACCTGCTTGTTCAAAGCCCAGCGTCATGCCGCCTGCGCCTGCAAATAAATCAACAGCGATCGGTCGCTTTTTCCGATAGCTTAGCATAACATTTCAATACTAAAATTGTTTTAATTTGCTGTATTTAATTTAACATTTTTCATTATTTCGGCAGCGGCGCGATCGCACACACCCACCTCTCCCAGACTTTCCCGCATTTCCCGATAACCCGCTTTCATTTGCTGGCATCGATCGGCATTTTGGAGCAATTCCAGGGCGTGGTAAACTATATTTTCAGCCGTAGCCTTGTCTTGCAGCAACTCCGGGACGATCGGCTTCATTTGCACCAAATTGGGCGGAGACATAAAAGGAATCGAAAATTTCAGCAGGTGGCGAGCAATAATCTCCGTAATGCGACTGACGCGGTAGGCGACAACTTGCGGAACGTCGAGCAAAGCCAGCTCCAAATTAACAGTACCAGATTTAGTTATAGCCAAATCGGCAGCCGCCAAGATTTCCAGATTTTGATTTTCCAACAAAGTAGCCCGCAAACCGTAATTCCCAATAGCTTGTTCGATTTTGCTGCGGAAAGCTGCTTGAGAAAGCGGAATCCAGAAATGAACCTCCGGCATTTTAGCTTGAATAATTTGAGCAGCCTCAAATATAACCGGCATTAGGTACTTGAGTTCTTGCTTTCTGGAAGCCGGGATTAGCGCGACTGACACCTGTTCCGGTTCAATTCCCAAAGTTTTGCGGGCAACTTCCCGGGTGGGCGCAGATTGCATTCTATCCACCAAAGGATGACCAACCCAACTAACTTCGGCTCCTTTTTCCCGATAATAAGTAGCTTCATCGGGGAAAATCGCCAAAATGCGATCGGCAATCTTGACAATCAGATCAGTATTGTGAGGAGAAATCGACCAAACCCATTCTTGAGGTGCGATGTACCAAACTACAGGCAAATCCGGCAAACAGCGGCGAATGTAGCTGCCAATACCGAGATTTGGAGTCAAATAATCAATCAATACAACGGCATCGGGAGGGAACTTTTTTAGATATTGTTTAGCTTTTTGCTGAACTTTGATTGTTGGCCAAATATACGGCACAGATTCTATAGTGCCCATAGAAGCAATGCCCACAGTATCGCCTAAAATAGTAGCACCAGCTTGGGCCATGCGCTGCCCGCCCAATGCTGTTATTTCTAACTCGAAACCAGCGGCGACAGCATGACGTTTTAAAGCTGCAACTAACAAAGCTCCTTGCAAATCGCCAGAAACCTCACCAGTGCTGATAAAAATTTTCATATTTTTTAATTAAACTCTGACTTTAAACAGGTGAGATTTGTTGTAGCAATTGAGTCACAGCATCATATTGATCTGGCATATTAGCACAGCGCAGCAGTAATTCTAAATCGAGGTCGGGAAGAAATGTACTGCGGGTAATCTGCTCGTAATTTTTACCTCTCAAGCAGTAAATAAATAACTGGTTGTTTTGCCAAAATCAAACTTCCTAAACAACCTTTTGTAAAATTCTAGAGTGTCTATCCCGCCGCTAGTAATTACGACTTCAATAGCAATATCTGGGACTGTTTTTGGGTTTCCGATGTCATAGGAATCATCGGGTTCTTTTCTACCTCCCAACTGTCTGTTACCCAGAGTTTGCCCGCCCTTAGCGTAAAATCGAATCCCGCTGGCTCTCAGGTATGCCTCTAGCAGCATACAGAGAGTTTTTTTGATGATTTCGTGTTCCGGCGAGACAGTAATAAGTTGCAGGGCGCCAGCGAGATAGAAAAATTTGACAATACCGATATCTTGAAACGCTGATTCTATCGCTTCAAATTGCTCCCAGCTAACATCTGAAAACCTGATGCAGCCATCTTGTTCTGTTTCAGGGGATGTAGATTTGACTGAAGTATACACCATAGCGCAACAGTCGCTTAGTTAATAGCTTTAATTCTAGGTCATATCCAATTTGGCTTTAATACCCCTTAATTCTTGAGTCCGCGGAGGCGGACATGGTTTGTATAGTAGCGGTTTCAACCGCCGACTTTTATCTAACCCAAATTTAGAATCATTCACTTTCTACCCGGAATCAAGCCGCGCCGCCCTTTGGTGACAGACTGCTGTACAAATCTCCGCAGGTGCTGCAAGTGGTGATTTTCTGGCAATAAATCTAACTGTTCCAAAGCTTGATTGAGAGTGTAGCCAGAATGGTATAAAATCCGAAAAGTTTTCTTTAAAACTAGCAAATCTTCTGGGGTTAAACCGGCGCGTTCGAGACCTATTTTGTTGATAGCTCGCACTCGCGAAGGATTCCCCTCGACTAGCATATAAGGAGGCACATCTCGATCGATCCTGCTCAAGCCACCTATCATTGATAAGCGGCCGATGTGGACAAACTGGTGAACGCCCAAAACACCGCTGAGTCGGGCTTGAGACTCGATTTTAACGTGTCCGGCTAGGGCTACGGCATTTGCGATGATTACTCGATCGGCAATATCGCAATTATGACCCACATGAACGTAAGCCATCAACATATTATGATTACCGAGTTTGGTGCTTTCCCCCGCTCCAGTAGCGCGGTTGATTGTCACGTATTCCCGAATCACATTGTTATCGCCAATTGTTACCCTAGTCAGAGAACCCTCATATTTCAAATCTTGAGGTTCCAAACCAATCGCCGCACCGGGGAAAATTTGATTGCGAGCGCCTATTTCTGTTAGCCCGTCGATAATTGCATGGGCACCAATCTTAGTCTCCGGCCCGATTTTCACTCTTTCCCCAATTACAGCATAAGCACCCACTTCTACAGTCGGGTGCAGTTCGGCGCGGGGATGAATCACAGCAGTTGGGTGAATCAAAGTAAGCATTTGTCAGTTTTTTTGCTGGTAAGTGGGAAGGAAGAAGGAAGAAGGAAGTAGTCCGATGGAAGTCGGAAGAGAGAAGTTCGGCTTCCGTCGCAGTGTACGAGATTTAACGGATTTAACGGATGGATGTTGACGGAAGACGGAAGGAAGAAGGAAGGAAGAAGAAAATTTTTAAGTTTTAAGATTGCTTCGTTACTCTCAATGCTTCGCGGTTTCAAGTTAAATTCAAAACTCAAAACTCAAAACTACCGATAAGCCCTGACCAATTCCCAAGTTTAATCTACCATTGAAAACGTCAATTCTCCTTCACAAACTTTTTGTCCGTCCACTTCTGCAATCGCCTGCATTTTTCCGAAGCGGCGGCGTTTTACCCACAGCAATTCTACAGTCATCAACAACTGATCCCCCGGTACAACCTGACGGCGGAACTTCACTTTATCAATCCCGGTAAACATCCACAATCCTTGGTCGATGTCCGGTAACTGACCGAGAACAATACCGCCAACTTGAGCCATCGCTTCGACAATTAAGACCCCAGGCATAATCGGCCTTCCGGGAAAATGCCCTTGAAAATGCGGCTCGTTGAAAGTCACATTTTTAATTCCTACAGCCCGCACTCCCGGCACATAATCAACAATCTTGTCTACCAGTGCAAAAGGATAGCGGTGAGGCAATATTTTCAGGATTTCTTCGAGAGTAAAAGTAGATTTAACCGCTGGAGAATCCTCACACTTTTCGGTGGGAACAGATTCGGAATTAGCAGTATTGAGGGTGTTAACTTCTGTCAGCGTGGACATTGCTTGAAGACTTTTGAGTGTGGTAGAAACGCGAAGAATAGCGTCTTTGGTTGTAAATTGTAACTGTAAATTGTAACGGTGACGAATGCTCGAACCTTTTCTAACTTGTCTGTAGCACGGCTGAAGCTTGGGAGTTCAGGGCTTTGGCGAGTTGGACGTGCAGGTTGTGACTGGCTTTGTAAGCCAAGTAATGAGCTTTTGGCCAAGTTCCCAGCAGACTGAGGTCGCCTACTAAGTCTAAGATTTTATGGCGCACGGGTTCGTTGACAAATCTCAAGGGCGGGTTGAGCCAGCCGGATCGATCGCAAACAAGGGCGTTCTCTAGGGTACCACCTTTGATCAAACCTGCTTGTCGCAATTGGTCAACTTGGCGGGCAAGTCCAAAAGTGCGAGCTGGGGCGATCGCCGTCGCAAAACTCTCTACCTCTGGCGACCAACTGTACCATTGATTGCCGATCGCCTGTTCCTCAAAATCAATTCCGTAGCTAAACCGAGTTTGGGCCGACGGTAAAGCCGCAGCAAAAGCATCGCCGTGACGCACCCAAATTGGCTCAGCAACTACGAATGACCCTGTGGGGTCTTCCTGGCATTGTTGAGAAACTAAGCCAGTATGGGCGATCGCCTCTACCCAAACCAGAGCCGAACCGTCCAGCAGTGGCACTTCCGGCCCATCAACCTCAATTCGAGCATTATCCGCTCCCATACCCGCCAAAGCGGCTAATAAATGCTCTACAGTGCGAATTTGATCGCCGGCGGCACCTGCGAGTTCAGTAGAAAGTGCAGTCTGACAAACCGCCTCAATTTTTGCCGGAATTATCGGAGCACCGGGCAAGTCAATTCTGACAAAATAGCGGCCTTCTCCAACCGCAGCAGGCAAGACTCGGACGCGAGTTGGTTCGCCGCTGTGCAAACCAATTCCTGATAGTTCAATTTCGGATTTTAAGGTACTTTGAGTCATTAGTCAGTTGTCATTGGTCATTGGTCATTGGTCAGTTGTCAGTTGTCAGTTGTCGTTGGTCAGTTGTCAGTTGTCATTGGTTAGTTAACCATAGGATGCTATAAAAGAACACCTTACACCGGATTCTGCGGGTGATCTAAGAGCGCACCTTGCTAATTATCAATTACCAATCACCCATTAGACCTCTTGCAAAAATCCGAAAGTACCCTGAAACCATCTGCGTCAATCGGTGTTGCATCTGCCCGATATCTGCGGTTGCTCTATGACTCGAAGATTTCTGCAAGAGGTCTATTACCATTACCAATCACCAAACACCAATTACCAATTACCAATTACCCATTACCCATTACCCCTAACTAATGACAACTGACAACTGACAACTGACAACTGACTAATGACTCTTCAATTAGAATCGCTCCCCAATCCCAAAGTGAATTTGATTGTTGCCGCTGTCGTTGATACCGAAATCGATCCGGATCGGCCCTAACGGAGATTGAACCCGGATACCTACGCCGTAACCGTAACCGCTACCGGGCTTTCCCCGAATACCTGCCGGGTCGCCTGGGACATCTTTGCCCGTGCCAAAGTCGGTGCCACCATCCAAAAATAGCACTCCGCCGAGAAACGAAATAATCGGGAAACGGTACTCAACGCTGCCTTCTAGGAAGCTGCGGCCGGCTCCTAGGTCGCCTTCGTCGTATCCGCGCACCGAGTTGGCGCCACCCAAAGCAAAAGCTTCGTAGGGAGGCAAATCTCCTAATATGGTTCCGCCTCTAAGACTGAATGCCAGGGTTTGGGGGCCTTTTGTAAAGTTGGTGTACTTGACTGGTAGGTAAAAGCTGTAGCTGGCCCGCACGCGGTTGAACAGTATATTGCCTGAACCTAGAGGAATAGACTGTTCGTCACCAAACCTCAGCAGGGAACCGCTAGTGGGGCGGAGGGGGTCGTTACGCCGATCGCGCACAACACCTGCTTGTAATGTTGTCAAGTCATCGGTGCCAGAATTGCTAAAAGTTAACTGGTTGCCGAGTTCGTCGTGGGATACTAGCCTGCTTTTGCGATCGGCAGTTGAGACTCGCTGGTACTGCAAGCCGACTGAAGCAATCCACTCAGAATCGACAAAAGGATTGCGCGACAGGGGACGGGTAAAATTGATGGCGGCGCCGGTGCGGATGACGCGCGGTTGATCGCCATTTGGCAAGTAGACTTCATTTTTCCCACCGTCAAAAATCACGCTGATCGATTGCTTTCTAAACGCATTCACCGTATAAGAAGTGCGGTAAGGATCGCCCGCAATCCAAGGGTCGGTATAACTCAGGTCAAACAGATTTTCCCGTTGCCCGATTTGTACTTCAGCCCCCAATTTCTGGTTCCTACCGAACAAGTTTTGCTGCTGGTAACTAACCGTACCGAACAAACCCGTAGCGGAACTTATACCCGCACCCGCCGCCAGAGAACCAGTATTTTTCTCAATGACGTTGACAATTACCCTTGCCTTGCGGGGGTCACTCGTTCCGGGTTCCAAGCCAAGCCGCACGTCTTCAAAAATCCCCAAACCAAACACCCGCCTCAAATCCCTTTCCGCCTTGGTGCGGTTAAAGATGTCTCCGGGCTTGAGTTGTACTTCGCGGGTGATGACAAAGCGGCGGGTATTGCCTGCGATCGGCTTACCGGTGGCATCCGTGGGTTCTCCCTCCTTGCTCAGGAAACGGACATCAACGGATTCGATCTGGCCTTCTGCCACTTGCAGGGTGACATTTCCGTCGTCTGCTACTTGCGGGGCATCAGTGATTTGGCCCAAAACATAGCCGTTGTCTTGATACCACGCATTAATTTTTTTCACTCCCTCCTCAAAGCGGCGGAGGTTGAGAATTTTGCCGTACTGATCGCGGAAGCTGTCGTCAATTACGCTTTGGGGCAGCACTTGCTGGCCGGTGATTTTCACTCCCTGCAGGATGGGATTTGGCTGCACGATAAAAGTCACCCGGACGCCTAAGGGGGTGTCTTCCGGTACAGCCCGCACGTTTCTGAAAAAGCCCGTGGCAAAAATGGCGTTGATGTCTTGTTGCAGTTGGCTGCGGTTGGTCGTGCGTCCCGGTTGGGTGCTGATGACGCGGTAAATCTCGCTTGCTAGGTCTCCCGTCGCCCCGCTGATGGTAACTTCGGCAACTAGCACTTGCGGTTCGGCCGCCCCGGCTGGTGCGGGGGTTGGTCTGGGCTGCGGTGCTGCTGAGCCCGAGGGCAATGCGGGAACTGTGTTAGTTGGCGGTCTCGTCGGGGCCGGTCTGGGGGTAACTTGGAGGTCTTGAGCGATCGCCCCGGATGCGTCTGAGGTCGATCTGGGGGTAACTTGGAGGTCTTGAGCGATCGCCCTTGATTCATCCTGTTTCCGAGGCTCTACTGCAACCCACGCGGGCAAAACAGCGGTCTCCGAGGGGGGGAGCGGCTTGGCGAGTTGCGATCGCCCGTGTAGGGCGTTTTGGCTGCCCGAGGCGAGGGGATTGGATGCGCTCTCGGATTTGAGTAGAAGGTCAGCAGGCGAAACCGGGGTTGCCGGGTCTGTGACTCGGTTTGGGGGTTCGCGATCGTTTTCTCCTCTGGCAGGGGCCGCCACTATTTTTAGGGCTTCCGCTTTGCTGGTTTGAGCTGCTTTGCGGTTTTGAGGAGGATTTTGGGTTAATTCTGGAACTGGGCGATCGGGTAATTCGATCGACGGGGCGGGGGTAACGGCAGCCAAAGCTTCCTCTGCTGATTCAGAGTAGGGTGTTTGACCGCTTGCCGAATTTGATAGTCCGAATGTTGCTGAGACAGTAAAAACTGCCACCAATACAGCAGATAAGCGCATTTTTGTTCACTCTTTTGGGCAATCCACACACACCACATGATTCGTCATTAGTCATCAGTCATTAGTTATTAAGTCGGTTGAATTTCGCGCTGACCGCTAATTGATGACTGTTGACCGCTGATTGCTGATACCGAAGGTAGAAGGGTACAAACTGTGCAATTGTAGCGCATTTCCAGCCTCTAGACTTTCTGAGCTAGAACCCGCTGGAGAACTTGCTGGTAAGCGGTTTCTACCGAGCCCAAGTCGCGGCGGAATCTGTCTTTATCCATAACACGCGCGTCGGGGTCAGTTTCTGCATTGTCCCAGAGGCGGCAAGTGTCGGGACTAATTTCGTCGGCGAGAATCAGATTTTGATGTTGGTCGATACCGAATTCTAGTTTGAAGTCTACGAGGGTGATACCGCACTGGGTGAAAAATTCTTTGAGTATTTCGTTAATTTCGCGGGCGGCGATTTCTAGTTGATCTACTTGTTCGGGGGTGGCTAGCTGCATTAACAGCAGTCGGCCGCGGGTCAGCAGCGGGTCTCCCAGGCTGTCGTCTTTGTAATAAAACTCCACCAGCGGCGGATTGACAATTGTACCGAGGGCGAGTCCGGTTTGTTTGCAAAGACTACCGGCAGCAATGTTTCTGACTACGACTTCTAAGGGCAATATGCGGACGCGGCAGACTCGCATTTCGTTGGGGGCGGGCGTGTCGATGAAGTGGGTAGGAATGCCTTTGGCTTCTAGCATCCGAAACAGGTGGGCGGATATGGCATTGTTGATTTCGCCTTTGCCGGCGATGCTGCCCCGTTTTTGGGCGTTAAAGGCGGTGGCGTCGTCTTTGAAGTGGGTCAGCAAAATTTCGCTGTCTTCGGTGGAGTAGAGGATTTTGGCTTTGCCTTCGTAGAGTTTGCGATCAGCTGACATGGTGATTAATAATGTAGATGAGTTTTAGATTTTAGAGTAGCTCGATCGGGCGTTATTGGCGAGTTTTTCGATCTCGGCTGCGCCGCTCATACTCCGTCAGGGGCGAGTACGCCTTCAGATAGATACCGCGATCGGCTGACGCATAAATGATTCTTGACAAAGCACAATAGAGATTAGACCTGCTGGGTTCGCGATGGCACTGAATGAAGTTCACCAAACAGACTGGCGGTTAAAAAACATCTGTAAAATGGCTGATTTATGGAAGACAAAAAAATTCATATCCTTTTGGTAGAGGATGATGAGGTTGATGTGATGAACATCCGGCGAGCGTTCAAAAAGAATAACATTGTCAACCCCCTCTACTTGGCCACAAACGGATTAGAAGCTCTGGCTGTATTGCGCCAAGAAAGCAAAACAGACCCTGCAATGCCTCTAGCGCGCCGGTTGATTTTGCTGGACTTAAATATGCCAAGAATGAACGGCATCGAGTTTTTGCGAGAATT
>JBDTEI010000171.1:0-4578 GCA_039922675.1 Microcoleus sp. | reverse complement strand
GTGAAAATGGCGCGGGTAAAACGACTCTCGGCAAACTCCTCGGCCGCCTGTACGACCCGACAAGTGGTACGATCGCCTGGAACGGTCAAGATTTGCGATCGTACTCTCTAGCATACGTGCGATCGCGTATAGCAGTAGTCATGCAAGATTACGCCCGCTTCCCCTCGACAGTACGAGAAAATGTCGGTTTCGGCGACTTGCTTTCCCTGTCGGATGACACCGCAATTAATCAAGCAATTTCCGAATCAGGAATCGCCGCTAAAGTCAACAGTTTAGAGAAAGGTTTAGAAACACCCTTGGGGAAACAATTAGAAGACGGCATCGACTTATCCGGGGGACAGTGGCAAAGAATTGCGATCGCCCGCGCCTTAATGCGGCTTTCTACAGCCGAAGTCCTAATTTTTGACGAACCAACCGCCGCCCTCGACCCGAAGACAGAACACGAAATTTACAGCATCTTCCGCCAAATCGCCGTCGGGAAAACCACGATCGTGATCAGCCACAGATTGGGATTGGCCAAAATTGCCGATCGCATCGCCGTGATGGAAAATGGTAAAATAGCCGAAATCGGAACTCACGATGAATTGATCGCAGCAAACGGAATTTACTGCTCGATGTTCACCCGTCAAGCTAGCAGCTACATTTAGAGTCTAACAAACAGAATTTCGGTGAAATCGGTTTGTCCGCAATTCTTCCGGGCGATCCGTTTTTCCCGAAGTCCGCCGGGGATTTAAATCCCCGTCTCATAGCGCAAGTCGGTTGAAAACCGACTGAGGAAATATGGCAATGCTTGTTAAAAAATGCGTTGTTCAGTTTTCTTTGAGAGGACTTCTGCTATGAGACGGGGGTTTGAAATGAACGGCGGACTTGTGGGTTAACGTGGGGGATTTAAGCGCTGGAAATTGCGGTGAATTATCGTGGATTTGCGATCGCACTTCAATCGCTAGGTAGCGAGAAACCGGGTTTCTGCGACAATTTGCAGTTGAGTACGAGAGATATAGAAAGAAACCCGGTTTCTGAGATTATAGTGCCTCCGAAAAGTCGTAGCGGGGCGTAAGCCATCGCCAATTACCTCCCAGTCAGCGTATCCGCATAAGGATCAGGCAAAGCTTGCTGCACCTCCAACACCGACAGAGAATCTCCACTTACAGGTTGGCTAATCAACTTTTTTTTTAGCCCATCCCCCCGCATATCATGCTCTTGCAACTTCACCAATTCCTCCTGATAAACAGCAATGATTCGCCCCAAACTCACCACCAAATCATCCCAATTCTCATCTCCCACCAACTTCTCAGAAATTCCCTCAAACAACTCTCCAGCCTGCCTTTTTTGAACATAAGCTTTCAAAAGCTTTCCCGACTTTTGCAAAACCGCCTGATAAATGTCCCCATCAGACCACCACAGCCCCTGTTGACTCAGCAGCCAAGTTAAAATATACTCCCGAGCGTGTTGCTCCTTCACCCAGGCCGCGAGATACTGCAAATCTTCCATAATTACAACAGTCTCCTAAATTTTCGTCAAAATGTGCGCTTATCTGTATCTATCGTTACTGCGATCGACATAATACCTGCCTTATCATCACCTGCCCTTGTCTTTAATATCCCTTAAATCTTAAAAAAACCCTACTGATTTACCAAACAGCAATTCTGACAATATAAAAATAAACCTAAACCTCCTCGGTCTATTGTCCAATACTTTAGTCCACCGGAAAGCGGTACACCCCGCCTCGCTTTCCTCTATCTCAAATCAAACCTCAAGCGCAACTAGCGGGTTATTAGCATGACAAAGCAAAATTTTGGTTTAATCGGTCTAGCCGTAATGGGCGAAAACCTAGCTCTCAACGTCGAAAGCAGAGGCTTCTCCGTAGCTGTATACAACCGCACCGCAGCTAAAACCGACGAATTCATGGCCAAACGCGCCCCCGGCAAAAACATTGTCGCCGCCAAGACTCTCACAGAATTCGTCGATGCCCTAGAAACCCCGCGCCGCATCTTAGTCATGGTGCAAGCTGGCAAACCAGTAGATGCAGTCATCGACCAGCTCAAACCCATGCTGTCACCGGGCGACATGATTATTGACGGCGGTAACTCCCTCTACAACGACACCGAACGCCGCACCAAAGATTTAGAAGCAGCCGGACTGGGATTTGTCGGCATGGGCATCAGCGGCGGCGAAGAAGGCGCGCTCAACGGTGCTAGCCTCATGCCCGGTGGCACGCGGGCTGCTTACGAGAAATTGGAGCCAATTCTCACCAAAATTGCGGCTCAAGTAGATGACGGCCCCTGCGTCACATTCATCGGCCCCGGTGGCGCCGGTCACTACGTGAAGATGGTGCACAACGGCATTGAGTACGGTGATATGCAGCTCATTGCTGAAGCCTACGATTTACTCAAAAACGTGGCTGGACTCAGCGGCCAGCAGTTGCAAGAAGTATTTGCTGAATGGAATACCACGGACGAACTCAACTCGTTTTTGATTGAAATTACGGCTAATATTTTCAAATACATTGACCCAGAAACTAAGCATCCCTTAGTTGAGGTAATTATGGACGCTGCCGGTCAAAAAGGCACCGGCCGCTGGACTGTAATGAGTGCTTTGGAATTGGGCGTGAGCATTCCCACAATTATCGCTGCGGTGAATGCGAGAATCATCTCTTCTTACAAAGAAGAGCGCGTTAACGCTTCCCACCAACTGACTTGGCCTACCGCCAAGTTTGAAGGCGATCCTAAAGAGTTTGTGAACAAAGTTCGGGATGCGCTTTACTGCTCGAAGATTTGCTCCTACGCCCAAGGCATGGCGCTGTTGAGCGCGGCCTCTAAGTCTTACAATTATGACTTGAGTTTGAGCGAAATTTCTCGAATTTGGAAAGGCGGCTGTATTATTCGGGCTGGATTTTTGGACAAGATTAAAAAAGCTTTCAAGGACGATCCCGCGCTGCCAAATTTGCTGTTAGCGCCGGAGTTTAAACAGAGCATTCTCGATCGCCAAACAGCTTGGCGCGAGGTGTTGTCTACGGCTAGCCTGCTAGGTATCGCTGTACCGGCCTTCAGTGCGTCGCTGGACTATTTCGATAGCTACCGGCGCGAAAGATTGCCGCAAAACCTGACGCAAGCTCAGCGCGATTATTTTGGGGCTCACACCTACGAGCGCACCGACAAACCGCGCGGTGAATTCTTCCACTCAGAGTGGACGCAGGCTGCGAAAGAGTCGCTGCAAACGGGTACTTCTGATTAATTAGTTTTTGTAGGGTGCGTTTCGGCGCACCTTACGAATTGCTCTGCGGTTGCAAATTGTTTTGACGTTTGTTTTTGAGATAGGTTTTAATATATTCGTCGTTAAAGAGCGATCGGGCGATCGTCAGTGCTTCTTGTCTTTCTGCATCTGTCATGTAATCATCGCCTTTTAAACCTGATGGCGGGTGTCGAGGATCGCCGCCTGCATCGAGGAATCGCTGACGTGCGATCGCCATTAATTCTCCTAATCTCCGGTCTTGTTCTCGAATGATATCATGCGGTTTCGTCATAGTCTTCAACCTCGTCTATACGAACAATCTCGCCATTTTGTAGTATAGCAGCTCTTGGTAAAACTCGACTAGGGGTTTCGATGTACCAAAAGCCCTTTTCTTCATCATATATTCTCCATCTCAACAAGTCGAGAGTTTCTAGGGCATTGATAATTAAGTATTGAACTCCTGATGATGGCATAGGTCGATGTGTAGTTGAGCCTGTTGCCTATTGGATCACCCATTGCTGACAGGATTTTCAGTTATTATTGATTGTATCCCTCCACCTATTACCTATTTTCATAAATTCATGGTTTGCGTACATTATCAGTAATTAAAATCACAATGCGCTTGTGATATTTGTAGATAACTATACTGAGGATATCTGGTACTATAATAAATAGTCCTTTAAAAAAATGTAATTTTTTGTGGCCTTTTATAGTAGGAGCCGCTGCCGTTGTCGGTGCTATTGCGAAATCGGTATTTGATACATTGAAAGAAGAAGAGGAAAATAAACGTCGAGAAGAAGAGGAAAACAAACGTTTATTAGACAGTGGTATTCTGGAAGTGGATGAAATGACAGGAAAAGAGTTTGAAAGATTTCTAGATGTCCATTTTAGAAACTTTGGTTATGGTGTTACTTTAACTCAAGATAGTCAAGATTATGGGGCTGATTTAATTTTATACAAAGATGGATCAAAAACTGTGGTTCAAGCGAAAAGAAGCAAAAATCCAGTTGGTATTAAAGCAGTTCAAGAAGTAGCAGGAGCCGTCAGGCATTACAAAGGAAATAAAGGAAGAGTCATCACCAACAACAGATTTACCGAAAATGCTTACAACCTTGCTGAATCTAACGACGTAGAGTTATGGGATCGGAAAAAACTAATTGAATTCATCCTGCTAGCTAAGAATTGTAAATAATTTATATACTAAACTAAGTGCATCACTCGGTGATTGAAATCGCTGCATAGAGTCAAACTTTCGTCTGCCTCCGCAGACAAGCGAGATCGACCTGTATCATTAATCTCACTGATGAATCATGCTAGAAATTTCCAACACAGTATTTATTGCCGATC
>JBDTEI010000170.1:0-5331 GCA_039922675.1 Microcoleus sp. | reverse complement strand
CCCGCTCTGTCGCGGGATCATAGCGAGCGGATGCTGCGGGCCTTTGGAGCAAAATTGAGCGTCGATCCAGAAACTTGTAGCGTCACAGTCAATGGCGGAGCACAACTACAAGGACAGAATGTGATTGTACCGGGGGATATTAGTTCGGCGGCATTTTGGCTAGTTGCTGGGGCGATCGTCCCCGGTTCCGAGCTTGTAATCGAAAATGTCGGAGTCAACCCCACTCGTACAGGGATTTTGGAAGCTTTGGAGATGATGGGGGCAGACATTGAACTGCAAAATCCGCGAGAAGCGGCGGGGGAACCGGTAGCGGATATTTTGGTTAGGTGTTCCGGCCAATTGCGGGGATGCACCATTGCTGGCGACTTAATTCCCCGACTGATTGACGAAATCCCAATTTTGGCAGTGGCGGCGGCCTTTGCATCCGGTACTACCATTATTCGAGATGCGGCCGAGTTGCGAGTCAAAGAGAGCGATCGGCTGGCCGTGACTGCGGCGGAACTCAACCGCATGGGAGCAAAAATTACCGAGTTACCCGACGGTTTAGAAATTACCGGGGGAACTTCGTTAACTGGCGCTGATGTTGACAGCTACACCGACCACAGAATAGCGATGAGTTTGGCGATCGCAGCCCTGAATGCCACAGGTGTTACTAACATTCACCGCGCCGAAGCCGCTGCCATTTCCTACCCAGACTTTACCGCCACTTTGCAAAAACTTTGCCATCCAAATTGAGAAGGGGAGAGGGGGAGATGGGGAAAGGGGGAGATTTGGCAAATATTGCCGAGAGCATCTCATCTTTTAAAAAAATGCAAAACTGAGATGCTCCCAATATTCCCTCTTCCTTCTAATAACAGTCAACAGTCAACATTCAACAGTCAACTGGCCAATTAAGAATCTTTGCCTACAACTTGTTCTTTTAAAGAATCAATTTCCGTTAACAACTCTTGGCGGCTAGAAGCATTGAGCAAATAGCGGTAAACAAACCAACCCGTATATCCGATACCAATCAACTCAAAAAATGGAGCTACCAAAGGGACATCATTAAGAGCATCTAAAACTCCCATAGTTACCTTAACACTAACAGCACCTGCGATGATTAAACCAACAGTTATTAGGGGCTTTTGGTATTCACTAAAAAAACTGGAGGCATAAGCTGGAAGTTCCGACAAAATTGTGATAATTTGGTCTTTAATATCTTGCAACTGGCCGGTCGGTGTTTCTGTGCTGGTCACTGTAGTCATCACCCCAGGCTGGTCAGTCACCAGGTCTACTGTGACTACTTCAGTGACTGTTTGCGTGTCGTCAGAAAAGTTAGATTGTGTCATTTGATACTTTCTCCGGTGTCAAGTAATATTGGAGGCTTTGAGTTGCTGCCAGTGTAATTATCCGGCATTTAGCACAGCATTCTGGCAGCCGGGACTAATTGATGAGATTAAGCCAGACTTTCACAAATTGCAAGCAAAACAAACATATCAATTGATTTTAAACAATTGCCCTCGCTGCAAAATCGCTCTTTTGACTCATTTTTTTAATTCACTGAGGTCGATTTGATTGGGACAAGTACGCCCTTGTTCAAAATCGGTGATATTGCCGATCGTGGTTTCGGCGATATTTTGCAAAGCCTCCTGAGTGAAAAAAGCTTGATGTCCGGTAATCAGGACGTTGGGGAAAGTCAGCAAGCGCTGAAAAACGTCGTCTTGAATCACCCGATCGGACAAATCTTCAAAAAACAGATCCGTCTCTTGTTCGTACACATCTAAGCCGAGGTAGCCAATTTTACCCGATTTCAGCCCTTTGATGACAGCTTTAGTGTCAATCAACTGACCGCGGCTAGTATTGATCAGCATTATCCCCGGCTTCATTTGCTCGATCGCCCCTGCATTGATCAAATGGTAAGTTTCCGGTAGCAGCGGACAGTGGAGGCTGACAATATCAGAGGCGGCGAACAGTTCCGGGAGTGCCACGTATTGCAAGCCCAGGGCTTGGCAATCCGGGCTTGGGAAAACATCGTATCCCAGCAGGCGACAGCCGAATCCGTGCAGAATTTTGGCAGTAAGCGTGCCTATTTTGCCAGTCCCGACGATTCCCACCGTTTTACCGTGGAGATCAAAACCCAACAAGCCGTCTAGGGCAAAATTGCCTTCGCGGACGCGGTTGTAGGCGCGGTAGATTTTGCGGTTGAGGGACAAAATCATGGCGACTGCGTGTTCGGCGACTGCGTAGGGAGAATAGGCGGGAACTCGCAGGAGAGTTAAATCTAAATCGCGGGCTGCTTCTAAATCGACGTGATTGAATCCGGCCGATCGCAGCGCCAGCAAGCGCACCCCATTTTGGGCGATCGCCCGGAGCGTTTTCGCGTCCAAAGAGTCGTTAACGAACGCGCAGACAGCCGGAAATCCCGCAGTTAACACGCTCGTTTCCAGGTTCAGGCGCGGTTCAAAAAACACTAACTCGTGTTGGCCAGCGTTGGCTGCTTCCAAAAAAGTGCGATCGTAGGATTTGGTGCTGAATACGGCTACCTTCATGATTTTTGCCTGCAAATTCAGTAATAGTTGAAAATTCTTTCCAGACTCATTCTAAATCTTACCAGAACTCCGTTGCCCTAAAAAAAACCGATTTCTCTGATCAATATTCGGTCTTTCAGCGACAGCATCTATGAAGAAACCGGATTTTCAGCCCTAGGGCAAGTCCTGCTTACTTTTTTGAATCTAATTGTTTAGACTGTAGTAAAGAGCAAGCGTTAATTGCTAAATTTTCAGGAAAAAATTCGATGCGTCACCAACTCAAAAAATTACTTTATAAAATTTTAGAATCCTCAGAAAGCCGCAATTTCTACAGCTTATCAGATGACATTATTATTACTGGCTTGATCCTGATAAATGTTGCAGCTTTTATCACTTCTACTTTCCCCACCTTGTCACCCCAAGAAAAGTCTATTTTGGAAAATATCGAAATTGTTTCATCCTTAGTGTTTACAATCGAATATATTTTGAGGCTGTGGGTGTGTACGGTCGATGGTAGATACAGTCAGCCACTTTTGGGAAGATTGAGATATGCTCTAACACCGCTAAGTCTGATAGATTTAATTTCAATCCTACCGTTTTACGCCTTGCTATTATTTCCCAATTTAAGCTTCGTTAATTTAATTCGCCTGCTTCGCTTGTTGCGCTTGCTGAAAATGAGCCGTTATTCAGAGTCAGTCAGAACTCTGGGAGCAGTATTGTACGCTAAAAAAGAGGAACTAATCGCCACTGCATTTGCAGTCTTTATTCTGTTAATATTTGCCTCTAGCATCATGTATTTTGTTGAACACGAGGCGCATCCAGAAGCTTTTGGGAGCATCCCCGATGCCATGTGGTGGGGAGTTGTGACATTAACGACTGTCGGTTACGGCGATATTTATCCCATCACTCCTGTAGGCAAATTTTTAGGAGCAATATTAGCTTTTTTGGGCATAGGAATTTTTGCTTTACCTGCGGGAATAATTGCTTCGGGTTTTTCCGAGGAAGTACAAAATAAAAAACAGGAAAAAATAGCAATTTTAGAGAAATCTACTAATTCTAAATCTAGGAAAATGGTGCCAGAAATCGATGTCGGTTTTGAGCAAAAGCAAAGGTCGATCGCGCTTTACGTCGAAAGTTCCGCCGAGTTGATGCAAATTTGCGTCCAAACAACGAAACAGAAGTTAGGAAATGATTTTGAAAACGAACAAATTCTTCGCGATTTAGCTATTCATCTGTACAACGAAACCGTCCGCAAATTCCAGCTTTAATTACACAACAAGGAAGTTCGGCAACGGATTTTCTCCACGGATTTAACGGATGTTACTGTGGAGTATGTCAGGGATAATTTCACAATCAAAAAAACCCAAAATATCCCTGACACACCTTAACATTAGTTAGCTAAAAACTCGAAGGGTAGGAATTATAGACCCTACGTAATCACTAATGACTAATGACTAATAGACCTCTTCCAGAAAACTTCGAGTCATAGAGCAACCGCAGATATCGGGCAGATGCAACACCGATTGACGCAGATGGTTTCAGGGTATGTTCGGATTTTTGCAAGAGGTCTAATGACTAATTACCAATCTGGGGGTAAATTGTAATGTTCAAGAGTCGATCGATCTTTCAGCAAATCTTGAGTTTGTCGATCGACCTGAATCTGACCGTCAGCCAAAATTAACGCCCTTTGAGTCGTTTTCCCGATCCAATTCAAATCGTGGGACGCGATCAAAATTACCTCGATCGGCAATTGCGACAAAACCTTAGCCAAATGACGGCGCCACGAGGGGTCTAGTCCGTTAGTCGGCTCGTCTAAGATTAAAATGGCAGGCTTTAATGCTAAAATTGCTGCCAAAGCTGCTAACCTTCTTTGACCGCCAGACAGTTCGTGGGCTGAACGGTTGGCAAATTCGACTAAACCGAATTCGTCTAATAGCGCTAAAGCTCGATCGCGCGCCTCCCCAAGCGACACTCCATAATTGCGCGGCCCGAACATTACATCCTCTAAAATAGTCGGCATAAATAGCTGGTCGTTAGCATCTTGAAAACAAAATCCTATTTGCTTCCGCGCTTGCGATAAAGTCGCCTGTTCCAGCTTCGTTCCCTGCACTCTAATCTCGCCGGATTGAGGCATTTTTAAGCCGATCAAGTTTTCAAGCAAAGTGCTTTTTCCAGCCCCTGTCAAACCCATCAAACCTACTCTTTCTCCAGGTTGCAAACTAAAGGAAATTCCCCGCAATACTGGTTTTTGTTGGGGATAGCTGAATACTAGGTCTTGCACTTCAATGGTTGGCGGTGATTTGAGATTAGTCAATTTTTATTTGCCTCGATTTTAGGATTAAGAGTTTTTAACCGCAGAGGGCGCAGAGAACGCAGAGAGGGGAGGGGAGAAGGAAAAAGATAGAGCCATGAATTAATCAATTTCCTATGCCCTATGCCCTATGCCCAATTCTCATAAGAAGCTATTGTTAATCCCGCTGCGGTTAAAATCGCGAGTGTCAGCCAGAGTCGTTGTTTTGGTGTCGATTTTGAATCAGAGGGCAAACTTCCTTGATAGCCGCGAATCATCATGGCTGCGTGTACTCTTTCGGCGCGATCGAGACTTCGCAGATAAAGCGCTCCGATCATGGAAGCACTGGCATAACGCAACCATCCTCCCGTACCGGATAAGCCTCGCAGTTGGGCGGATCTTTTCAAGCGGTTGACTTCGGCCAGCAAGATTTCTAAGTATTGTCCCGCTAAAAGAACTATCTCTTGCAAACCTGCTGGTAGGGGCAATCCTTTGAGGGCGATTCCGAAACTGTGGGGCGGCAAAGTTAGCAGA
>JBDTEI010000169.1:0-4077 GCA_039922675.1 Microcoleus sp. | reverse complement strand
GAACCCATGCCTTTTGGACGTGAATAAATGCGAAAGCATCTCCAAAACGCAGAGCACAATATAAACTAAACGAAAGCAGCCCCAGAGCGCTAGCCAAACCCGCAGCATAAGCGATGGGAGGTCTTTTTTCCCTCCAAGCTGTCAGCAAAAAAGTCGGTATCAGCGCCACTCCCGGGCCCCTAGTCGCAGTGCTCAAAGCTCCCCAAACAGCAGCCCAAATATACTCGCCCCTCTCAAAAGCTCGTAAAGCCGATGCTGTCAGGAACAAAAACAATCCTTCTGTGTATATGACAGTACAAAATAGCGAAAACGGACACCATGCAAGTACAGCAGTTGTCCACTTGGCTACACCAGTATCGTATCGCTGTTCTACCCAAAAGTAGAGCAGCACTAATGCACCCAGAAATGCAAAAGAGTTGATTAATACCCCTGCTGCGTCGGCTCGCATTCCGAGGGTCATCAGCCCCCGAATTAGTAAGGGAAAAAGCGGATAGAATGCAACAGAATGTTGTTGTCCGTCATCGGCGTAGGTGTAGCCTAGAGTAGCGATTTGAGTGTACCATTTACCGTCCCAGTGCGAAAACAATTCCCAACCGCTTTTGGGAAGGAAGCCGCTGACAAAATCTAGAGGTTGCCCAAGGGCATACACCGGCGGTTTTTGGGAAATTAAAGGAGCAATTAGCTGCATCCCGATCGCAATTACCGATCGGCTCCGAAACCACATAGCAATTACAAAAATTAACCCGTCCCTGTTTTTGTTGCGATCCAGACGCGGACTTACTTCTAATCGTAAATCAGTATTTGTCATGGCTAAAACAGCGCAAGACTGTTGATCAGAAACTAAAGTATAGTCCGCTGCCTAGCGATCGGCAAACATACAGGCAAGTACAGCGGTACTGCTCATTTCAACGTCCGAGTTTATTGGGAATACCTTCGCAGCCGCCCGGAATAGTCTCTCGCGACTTCGAGCCGCACCAAGAGCAACAGTAGTGTCGTTGCTCGTCCGACAGTCGCTTGACAGCGGTAAAATCAGCGCGTTCAACTACAGCGCCAGTATGTTCACCCGTTGTGTAATTGGGAAATTCCGTGCGGCTGCGGGGAGAGGCCGTTTCTGCTGAGCCGTAGAAGAATGTAGCGCCTTTCATGTCGGCGCGAGCGAGATTGGCGTCGTACAAGACAGCGCGCGAGAGGTTGGCTTTGACTAAATCGCACTTGCTGAGATTGGCACGGACAAGGTTGGCTTCGCTCAACTCCGTCCATCGTAAATCGGTGCCAGCGAGGTCAGCACCCGCTAACATGACATTGAGATCGATAACGCGGATACCGTGATCTCTGTCTTCAGCGTAGCCACCGTCGCCGTCAAGGATGGGGCGGCCTAACAGCCGATCGCGCTTCAGCGGAGTAACCAATCTCGACTGCGACAAAAACCGCAGAATTTTTGCTTTACCTTCAGCATCCACACTGCTCATAATCGCAGCAGTGCGGCCTTCGGCGATCGCCCTTTCCTGGGGCCAATCTTCCAAAAACCCTTGTTCATCCAGCGCCAAGTCGGAAACTCCTTGAAAATAAGCATCAATCGTTTGCTGCTGCGTAATTCGATTTTGCTGAATCGTCAAATCTTTCGAGATCACGTACTGCCGCCAAGCCACATAAACGCCCAAAATCGCGATCAAAATTTGACCCAAAGCGCCGATGACTTCGCCTACGGCTCCCACTGCATCCCAGTTAATCTTGATATTGCGGCTTCCCAGTTCACCGTTAGCCCCGCTGAGTATCAGCAAGCCAACTGTTCCCGCCAACAGCCCAAAGCTAGAGACGATCAGGCTGCGCCAAGTCGGAGGGATTACCTGCGTCCAGATTTTGCCCCAATTGGGCCACATGATCCGCAGGGCGATCGCGATCGCCAAAATCGCACCAAACAAACCGAGCCACACGATGTCAATGGCTAGCCCTATAATCATTGCTGCGATCGATCCCAATATCAACAGCGATCCCGACAGCTCAGCAGTCGTTTGTGGTGGCTGCAACGGCGCAAAAACCTTACGACTTGGAGGAGGTGCCGGCTGCGGTTTTTTCGGTTCAGCAGTAGCGACGATTGTCGCTGGTTCTGGTGGGACATTAGGGATCGCACCGTTAGGGCTTTCTACGGTCACGTTGGACTGAGAAGGATTGGGTTGAGTAGAGTTCGGTTCTGGTGTCATGCGTTGAGGCAAATTCTAATTTTGGGCGATCGCTAAAACGATTTTAACTAACGAAGCACGATTATAGATAGCATTACAATAGAAATACCCACTAATTACACTCAAAGAGGTAACATAATATGACCCTGGTACTGCCCCATCTTCAAGGCAAACAAATGGGTCAAGTAATCACTACAATCACCGTCACGAATTTCATCGATCGAGTTATGGCAGAACGATGATTCATTGCTGCTGAGGAAGTTCGCTCTGCGGTGCTCGATAACGTTCTTGTCGATACTAGAGCAACTCTGCTTTCCTTGCCAGCTCCTATTATTAGGCAACTAGGTTTAAGACAAGTAGGAGAAAGAGATGTAGAAACATCGGCTGGTATTAAAAAAAGTCGAATTTTTGCCGACGCTCAAATTATTGTAGAGGGTAGAGAAGGCAGATTTGATTGTTTAGAATTGCCAGAAGGCGTTTCCGCTGTGTTGCTGGGCGTGATTCCCATGCAAGAACTAGGCTTAGAACCTGATTTGAAAAATCGACGGTTGCGAGTATTGCCGATGAACGATGAGCAAACATATCTGATGGCTTAATCCCAAGGTTTGTCGTAAGGAATTTATTCCTCGGAGTTGGATTATGACTAAAGTCCGAACGATCAAAGCTTTTTCATATAAAGGCTGTTTCTCGTAGATCTAGCGAGCCAAATAAGCTCTTCGCAAATACAAACCAACCGTCGCAAATATCAAAAAAATTATGCCAAAAACCAACTCCACACTAAACCTTTGAGCATTACCCAAAGCTACAAGAATTTGCTGCCGCACCACAAAAGCAAACAGCCAACAAATCTCCGCTTTCAGCCAAACCAAAAGCCCTCGCGCCAAGAGATATTGCTGGCGCGCATTTTCCTGAGTAATCCGTACCGGATAATTAAAAGTATGCGGATAGCGAGATACCGCAGTTAAAACCACAAAAATAATGGTAGCCACCGCCGGCAGTATCCAAATCGCCACCTTGTCGCCCCAAGCATCCGCCAGCCCCCCGAAGGCGAAATGAATCGGAATTCGATCGGGCAAAGCCCCCCAAAACTGTACTATAAGCAAAATGGACACTACAATCGCGATCGCCCCCGCGAGCTCTACCGCCAATAAAGCAGGCGAAAGCCCCAGAGAAATAACAGGCCGTTGGTTTGGTGCGTTTCCAGTCATGGCTACTTAAAATTAGATTAATATTGAAAATAATCCTATCGGTTCCCATGTAATCCCCCAACAGCTTTCGTTGGGGTTTCCAAACATCTCGCGAGGTTTTATGACGGCTCAGGTTTTGGTTGAAAAGAAAAAGTTAGAAAAACCGCCCCTAACCATACACACATTAGGCGATCGCGTCCTGCGGCAGCCAGCAAAGCGCGTTAACAGCGTCGATGCAGAAATTCGGCAGCTAGTCAGAGAAATGCTGCAAACCATGTACAGTGCCGACGGCATCGGTTTAGCAGCCCCCCAAGTCGGAGTACACAAACAAGTAATCGTGATCGACTGCGACCCGGAAAATCTGGCCACACCGCCAATGGTTTTGATCAACCCCACCATCAAAAGTAGCAGCGGCGATATCTGCATCTTGCAAGAAGGGTGTTTGAGCATTCCGGGAGTCTATTTTGATGTCAAACGCCCAGAAGTCATTGAAGTGTCATATCGCGACGAATTCGGCCGCCCGCAAACCCTGAAAGCAACTGAGTTACTGTCGAGAGTAATTCAGCACGAAATGGATCATCTCAACGGAGTGCTGTTTGTAGACAGAGTAGACAACAAGCTGGCACTGAATGAAGAATTAGTCAAGAATAAATTTTCGCCCAAGGCAGTAAAATCAGTATGATGGCAGGAACTCCGAAAAGTGGTTTATT
>JBDTEI010000168.1:0-14280 GCA_039922675.1 Microcoleus sp. | reverse complement strand
GATCAATACTTCCGAAGCAGAAGTGATTCCCGCTGTCAGTCCCCTGTACGAGCTCAGCAAACGCGCCTTGGGAGATTTAGTCACCCTGCGGCGGCTGGATGCACCCTGCATCGTGCGTAAACTGATTTTAGGGCCGTTCAAAAGCAACTTAAACCCGATCGGCATTATGTCTCCTGACTGGGTAGCGCAGCAAGTTGTCAAACAAGCTAAAGCTGATGTCCGCAATATCATCGTGACAATTAATCCTTTAACTTTTATCGTTTTCCCAGTGAAAGAATTCTTTGTTTCTTTGTATTTCCAACTCTTCAGCCGGAAAGCGATTTCAGAAGTTAAAGCAGCGGCGACAGCGGAAAAATCCAGCGTTGAAGCCAAAATCAATTGACTTTCCCAGGTTCGTAGTGAGGACTTCAGTCCGCATCAAATTCTGAGGACTGAAGTCCGAACGATCAAACCTTTCAAACTAATTACTAACCTCGGCCATTTCTATCACGCGGCCGTCATAATCCTTGACCAAGAAATTCAGCGGCTTTTCCCGGCGAATTTTATAACTAATGCCGCGAGTTTGTACCCTCATTAATAGCTGATCCAAACAATCGCGATCGAAACAAACATGACGTTCGCGATTTTTTTCCCCTACACCAGCGCCGCTAATAATGTGCAGTTGAGTATTTTTCATCAACTGATACCACAAACCTTCGGGATTTGCCATCGTTTGAGTGCTCGTTCCCCTCCCGACATTCGGAGACAAATACAGGGGATCTATACCAGTTGTCCCCAAGGTTTGCTCGTAATTGTAATAGTAGTGCAGCGGCACTTCTGCGACGGGGAGGCTGAGCATACCTTCATAGAACTCCCTGGCTTGCGCGAGATCCGATACCATCACCGTGTGTACTTTGGGAGCACTGGTGAGAAACATCCACATCGCGCCCGCATAGGCGGCCAGCAGCATCACCATAATCCCTTGAGTCGAAAACAAGCCGTCCAAGGGCAAGTCGGGCAAAAAAGAACTCAAGTACAAAGGCCGAAGTCCAAAAGCAATAAAACTAACTGTTAGAGTCATGAATTATAAGAAAGGGTAAACAACGAAATTTATCAAGATTGCCGTCGCGATCGCCCGCGAGACTTAAACTATTAGCTTGGCATCTAATATAGCAAAAACTAGCGGTTAGGCCCTACCCGATGAAAGTCTTTGTCTACGGCACTCTCAAACCGGGGGAGTGCAACTATCGGCGCTACTGCGAGGGAAAGGTTGTGGAGGCTTTGCCCGCGATCGCCCGCGGTCAACTTTTTGCACTGCCGATCGGCTATCCTGCGATGGTGGCCGGAGAGGGCATCGTCTGCGGTTTTCTGCTGTGTTTCGCGAATTCCGCTATTTTGGACGATTTAGACCGACTTGAAGACTATCACCCGCTGCGGGAACCGACCGAAAACGAATATCAGCGGCAGGAAATCGAAATTTGCGATCGACAACTCAAACCTCTAGGCACGGCTTGGGCATACTTTATGTTACCCGATCGCGTTCGTGCTCTGGGAGGCATCTGGCTGCCAGATGGGGCGTGGGAAAATCGGTTTTTCACAAAATAAGATCAGACGGCGGTTGAAACCGCGCCTAGACAAAGGAAGTCCACTCCAAGCGGACTGAAGAAAAGAAGGTAATTTTAACGGCAGAGTCTTCAACCCGCTTGGAGTGGGTTTTGTTTGTATAGACGCGGTTTCAACAGCCCTGTCTTCTCCCAAGCGTATTGGGCTCGAACCTGTAACCGTAATCCCGAACCGTTTGAATCAAATGCGGCCCCGTGGCATCCACTTTAATTATCTTCTTACGAATCTGCCCGATATGCACATCCACCACTCGTTCTTCAGATGGGTAATTGGATTTCCAGCCCCAGATTTTTTCGATAATCTGTTGGCGACTCCAAGATATACCCGGATGACTTGCCAAAAAATACAATATCTTAAATTCCAAGCCTGTTAACTTGATAATTTGGTCGTCCAGTGTTGCTTCCCGACGCGCTGGATCGATCGCAAATCGATCGAATACAATCCGAGATGGAGTGACACACCTCATCCGTCTCAACACAACTTCGATCCGCATTCCCAACTCCGCCAGACCAAATGGTTTGCAGATATAATCATCAGCACCTGCGGACAGGACTTTAAGTCGATCGGCTTCGTCTGTGCGGCTGCTGAGCATAATCACAAAAACATTAGTACGGCGCTGCATTTCCTGACAGAGGTGATAGCCAGTAGTATCCGGCAAATTCCAATCTAGAATTACTACCATCGGCTGGAATTCCTCAAACAATGCTAAAGCTGTCTCGCCATCGGCTGCCGAATCTACTTGATATTTCTGGTTTAAAAAGCGATGAACTAGATTGCGAATTGGTGGGTCATCTTCCACAACGAGAATTTTAGGAGCATTATTAGTAGTCATCACAAAAATCTTTTTTCCTGTTGTAAATTTACAACTTACGCATCAACCAAAGAAACCGGATTTTTCAAACGCTCGGCAATTATAGCGAAGGATTTTCGGAAAAAACATGGTTTATTGCCATCCGTGGTCAAGTCATGTTTAGTGAAGCGTAAATCCCAGCTCGTCCCAGCTAAACGGACTTTTTCCTGACAATTCTTCCTCCAACTTTGATTTGAAATCAAAAGGCTCTCCAATATCCCAAATTTCGAGTTCTAGGCGATCGTTAAATGCAGCAATCACCAGCTCTATCGGAGTTTCTAAGGGCAGATTTTTATGAGCATGGCGCACCACATTTGTAAACCCTTCGACCGCTATCAGCTTAAATTGGCAAAAAACTGCTTCGGGAATGGGTAGATTCTCTAACTGCTGGCACCACAGCAAGACTTCAGTAACAGCCTTGATATCAGTGTTGAGTTTTAAGCTGATTTTTTTCAGTGGCTGCTGAGAATTGCGATCGGATTGTTGCTCTCGTTGCTCTTGCAGCCAATTAAAGCTGTTCAGAATATTTATCGCCCGCTTCCAACAACTAGCTTGACTGTTGTATTGGGATTGGTAATATTTTATAATGAACAAACAGTTGCGACCAGAAATGCGGGTATAAGAAAGTTCATCGGCAATTTTGCCAATAATTTTGATACCGATCCCGCCAGACGGAATGTCATTGATGTTACCTTTCATTTTGCGAATCCTTATTACTTGTAGTCTTGTAGTTCAACTCTCCTAACTTTTATCGACTATGTAAAAGATCGCTAAAAAATCACTTGTATGTAGATCGTTGACAAATTGGAGGATATATAGTAATGGGTTGGAAAGTGCGATCGGACAAACTGAAATCAGTTAAGGCAAGGGTAAACGAGAAAGGTGGTAGGCAGGAAGTTCGCGAGAAAGTTGCCCAATATAAAATTGCCAAGGCTTTGGCAGTTTGCGGGCAAAAACTTGAAGATGGACTAGATCAAACAGACCTTCAATACTTAGCTCAGCAGGATGTTCTGATTGGTGATGCTGCATATATTATGCTTGAGGCGATGCCGGAATTAAAGTCCCAGAAATTCCAATTACCAGCTATTGAAAATTATTTTATTCCCTACTACAGCCTGAGTATAGAAAATTTTCTCAATGATTATCTAAAAATCAAAGATAACAGTCACGGAACTTGGAATAAATTTTTAAAGGCAGAAACAGCCATCGAATATGAGGCTTTTCATACTATTTGCAATGTATTAGATTTGGATTGCGACCTAATCGGTACGGATACGCGAGAAATGCCTGACTGGAAAAAACTAGACATTTTGTTATGGCAGTTAAACCATAAAACTCAAATTCAAATTTTTCAAGACTTAGCCCGAGACTCTCAGAATTTAGTCTGTTTAAAATTTACCCAGGTTTCCGGGGAGCAGATTCCTATATTTTGGTTGCTAAAAACTCTGATTCAACCACTTGATGACAGTATCCAAAAAGCTGCCATTGATTTTAACAGTCAGATTTACTCAGATTCTAAAGATAGGCTGAATACGATTATTCAAGGACTTGGACTTCCAAGCAAACTTTATAAAAGGCAAAACCCTAACGCAATTGCTAAAGAAATCCACAAAAAAATACTGAAAGAAAATAAAACGATAGTCTTATTGTTTTATACGCAAAATCGGCAAAATTCAACAGATCTTTATGAATTATTCAATTTATTGTATGAACCTCTACTACAAGAATTGTCCCAACCGCAAACAAAGCAAAAACTGTTGATGGTATGGATTGACTCGCAACCCTCATCCCAAGGAGAATCAGATGCTTTAGATGAAGATAATGACCACGCTATGTATAAGGAAATTAAGGAGATTCCTGTCACATCTAGATTCAACAACAGTGATATAATAAATTGGACAAATCTCGAAGAAGTTAAATTATTTATCCAGCGAGCCATAAATGATGATTTATCAAGTTGCCCATTTACTGACAAGATAAATGAATTTATTTGGAGTGAAAGCCAAATAGGACAACCAGAAGTTTTGCTAAAGTCTGTCTACAGTCTTTGTAACTTAAAATGGGAGACACATCAAGGTTCATGGCGAAAAATATAGATCGAAATAAGTCTCAACTTGAATTCACTGGAAAGCTCGAATTTCAGCCCCAAGCTGGCGAACTCGATCCAGAAACACAAGAACCCCTGTATCCTTATTTAGCAGATGTTAGCGACGGTTTAGTGGAAGCTGTTCAGTTGGCGATTAACCTGAACAGACCATTACTGCTGGAAGGGGAACCGGGATGCGGCAAAACGAACTTAGCTAAAGCTGTTGCCTGTGAATTTAGCAAACGCTATAATGTTAAGTGGCCCTATGCTGATTGGTACATTAAATCTACAGACCAAGCGCGAGATGGCTTGTATATTTATGATGCGGTGAGGCGGCTGTACGATGCACAACTGTCAGCGACCGACTCCTTAGAAAAACAAAACATTCACACTCGCCTCAATGACCCCAATCATGCAGCTTACATTACATGGGGTGCGATCGGCAAAGCTTTCAAAGCTTCTCAAAATGGTCAGCGCATGATTGTTTTAATTGATGAAATTGATAAGGCTGATACCGATTTTCCCAACGATTTACTCTTAGAACTTGAAGAAAAACGCTTTTTTGTCCGAGAAACAGGAGAAGAAATTCGTGCCAAAGCAGATTTTGCTCCCATTATATTTATTACTAGCAATGCTCAAAAAAAGTTGCCCGATGCTTTTCTCAGGCGCTGTCTGTATCACTATGTCGATTTTCCGAAAAAGCTAGAGTTACAGAGAATTGTCGAAGCTAAGATGGGGGGGAAATGGTCAGAAGATTTAACAAGCAGAACTCTGGATAAATTTTTAAATCTTCGTGAGGTAATGGATGAAGAAAAAGGAGATTTTGGCAAAAAAATTAGCATCAGTGAATTACTAGATTGGTTTGCAGCTTTGCATCTACACGTACCTCAGTCCGAACTTGAGGCACTTTTAAAACAGCGCAAAATACCCTATGCTAGTACATTGCTGAAAAACCGAGACGATTTACAAATAGCTGAGGACTTAGGAGATGACGACTCCGATTGAACTCAACTTACCTTTCTACGAATTATTCAGCCAACTGCAAAAGGCCGGATTTCTGCTGGGGATTTGTGATTACAATTTACTAATAGAGGCTTTAGAAACAGATATTTATTCGTTGGAGCCAGAATCTATAAAGCAATTGCTCAAAACTATTTGGGTAAAAACGAGATCTCAAAAACAAGAATTTGAAGCGATTTTTCAGCAAGTATTTACTCAGGAGAAATCAGCCTTTACCGTCAAGTCTTCTCAACTACCAAATCCAGATCCTTCTAATTTTCCAGAACCAGCGCAACCACCAACTCCCACACCATCTCCCACTCCCAGAAACCCGACAGAGAAGTATTTCTTTTTTCCCGCCAGTCCTCAATCAGCCGTCTCTACTTCTGTAGGCGAAAATAGCAGAGAAGTTGTAAAAGCTATCAGAACATCTCGGCAACAAGATTGGGTAGCTTTTAAGTCAACAGGAAACCCGAAGGATTATTTGCCTGTAACAGGACAACAAATGATCCAGAGTTGGTACAACCTCAAACGCTCAATTCGCACGGGAACGCGACTAGAATTAGATGTTGCTGCTACTATCGAAAAAATCAAACGTCAAGGTAAATTAGTTCTGCCTGTGCAGAAGCCGCGCCGACTCAAATATAGTTCCCTATTGCTGCTGATTGACCAGAAAGGTTCTATGCAGCCATTTCACGTTTTATCTCGGCAATTAGTTACTACTGCACAACAAACAGGATGTTTAACATCCCAGTCTTGTTATTATTTTAATAATTATCCGAATCAGGATTTGTATTGTGACCCGCAGTTTAATACTGAAATTCCTGTAGAACAAGTTTTAGGGCGCCTTTCCTCTCAACACACAGTTGTTCTAATTTTTAGTGATGCTGGTGCAGCAAGGCGAGATTATATTCCCAGGCGCATTCGTGAAACTGAATCATTTTTAAAGCGCTTAAAACAGCAAGTGAAAACTATTGTTTGGTTAAATCCTCTCCCAGAACTTTCTTGGCAAGAGACAACTGCTGCGGAAATTGCTAAATTTGAAACTCTGAAAATGTTTGCGGCAGATAGTGCGGGCTTTAAAAAAGCAATTGAGGTGCTACAATGACCGAATTTACAGTCACTGGCAATGACTTAAAAGAACAAGACGCTAGGAAGCGTATTCAAGCCTTCAAAAATCGTTTTTCTGAAGCACATCTCGAATTCGCTTGCCATGCAGCTTTTCCCCTAGCCTTAACACCGGACTTGCTTTATCGCTTGCGGGATTGCCCTTTTAAGCCAAAATTACAAGTGCCTTGGATTGCAGTTTCTGATTTGCTATTGTCTGGTTTATGCAGTGAAGTTGATGAAGAACTATATGAAATGGATAGCACCGTTCGCAAGGTACTATTAAGCGATTTGAGTCAGCAGCGTTTGCGCGAACTATCGAAATTTTTACTCAAGTATGTGAAGCGAAGCTTTCACTCAAAAATTAGCGGGTTAAAACAAGCGCAGTATTGGACAGCTTTAGCCTACGTAGAACCGGGAAAAGCAGCAAAACAATTAACTCGGACTCTAAATCAATTATTGCAACAGCCAAATCTTGCTCAATGGTTGCAGAAGTCATCGCTAGTAGAAAGTTTAGCTGACCCTCTGCGAGCAGCTAATTTTGAACCTTTGTTGACTCTAGCACAGGCAATGAAGCAAACAGCCCTTGGTGATTACACAGAAGCAACTCGGTTGTTTGATAGCTTACCCAAAATAGGAGAATTTGCGCTTATTGCTGGAGTTGAAGTTAATTTACCTTCCTATCCTATTCCGGCTGAAACTTTCACTTTTGAAACCGTCATGGTTAATCCTCAAGGTGAAATTATCCAACGCGAAACCAAACAAGCTCTATACTTTACCGAAGACTTAGGCTATGACACCATCCTAGAAATGGTTTACATCCCCAGAGGTAGATTCATCATGGGTTCGCCTAAAACTGAAGCAGAAAGCTATGACGATGAAAGACCTCAACATCAGGTGACAATCAAACCTTTTTTGATAGGCAAATACCCGATTACTCAAGCACAGTGGCAAGCAGTAGCTGAATTGCCCAAAATCCACTATGACCTCGACCCCGACCCCTCTTGCTTCTGGGGTAAAAACCTACCCATAGAAAATATTTCTTGGTATCACGCCGTAGAATTTTGTGCCCGATTATCTCAAAAAGCAGGTAGAAGCTATCGCCTTCCTAGCGAGGCAGAATGGGAATATGCTTGTCGGGCCGGGACAACAACACCTTTTCATTTTGGGGAAACGATTACTACAGATTTAGCGAATTATAGAGGTAGAGATTACACAGATATTCAAAATAACGATAGGTCAGGTTCCTATGGTCAAGGGCCTAAAGGAATTTACCGCCAACAAACAACACCTGTAGGTAGCTTTGATGTAGCTAATGCTTATGGACTTTACGATATGCACGGGAACCTTTGGGAGTGGTGTATTGATGAACTTAGGTATAATAGGTCTAAAGGTACAACCACTGATGGTATTGACCGAGATGACAAGAGTAATAATACTCTTGATCCAATATTTGGTTTATTAGCTAATACTAAAAACGATGGCATAGTTCGGATAGTGCGAGGTGGTTCGTGGAGGAGCAATCCTTGGCTTTGCCGTTCGGTGGTTCGCCTCCAGAACGATGCGCACGAATACTACAGCAACTTCGGTTTTCGGGTTGTGTGTTGCTGCGTGGACTTAAATAAAAATGTACCGTGAATTTGTAGTAGAATGTTGATATAAATCCTGGCGAATAGGGGGCAACTTTATGAGATTACTTATAGGTTTTAGGGATGTCTGCCAACCCGCTTCTGCAATTTAGCAATTGCGAATTTAATTAAATTTGTACCGACGTATAATTCTAGCACAATGTTTTTTCACAGATATACAAATACAGTTCAGTTAAGACTCTCTTGGAGATAAAATACTGTAAAAAATAGACACTGCGATTGCTTCTTCCCTCGCAATGACAACGTTAACTAAACTGTATCAATCTATAATTACTAGCATTGGCTTGAATTATTTAAACAATGCTAAAACAGTCTCTCTATCTGCATTAGCAGTCATGACATTTTTTTTATTGTAAACTTAGGACTTAGACAAAATAAACCTGGTTTTTCCCTTAATATGCAGGTGACAACGCATCCTTTTGTAAAAAACCCGGTTTCTGGCTACCCGTGCGTAAAGTCATGTTAGCGAAGGGTAAATCCCAGCTCGTTCCAGCTAAACGGACTTGTTTCTGCCAAGTCTCCTTGCAATTTCGCTTCCAAGTCAAAGGGTTCCCCAGAATCCCAAATTTTGATTTCTAGGCGAGCTGGAAATACTGTTATTTCTAGCTCGATTGGAGTTGCTAATGGTAGGTATTTATGAGCATGGCGAACAGCATTTGTAAATCCTTCGATTGTAGCAAGTCTCCATTGGTAAAAAACTGCTTCGGGAATCCGTAGATCCTCTAACTGATCGACCCAAGATAAAACTTTAGCAACCGCATTGATATCAGAATTGCTTGTAAGGCGGATTTTTTGAAGTGGCTGGTTTAAATTTGCATCTGATTCGGTATCTCGTTGTTTTTGAAACCATTTATTGAAAACATCTATCGGTCGCTTAACACCACTAGCTTTAGTGCTGTCTTGGGGCTGATAATGTTTCATCAGGAATAAACAGTTTCGACTGTCATAAGTGCGGGTATAGGTTAGCTCATCGGCTATTTTGCCAAGGACTTTTATGCCTATCCCACCTGACGGAATTTCATCCATGTTATCTCTCATTTGATTGCTATCCTTTGTCATTATTTAATGGGTAATTTTTTAGTTAAAAAAGGGAGTAGCTTTCTTTGACAGGAGTGCGAATATCTCGATCCATAGAAATATAGAGCCAATTTGGGATATACAGGCTTGGCTGTGGGGGACGATCGCACTCAAGCACAAAAAACGGTTCTTACGACGAAATCGGGATGCTCCGTTGTTGTCCTTATCATTGTCTCTTGGTTGCTCGCGTCTTGACAAACTCAGTTGGCGATCGCTAAACTGATCGAAAACTGACATTGACAAATAAATAACTAAATTATACAATGACGACCCTCAAAGCCTCTGAGGAGGGATGAGAAATATAAGACGGCGGTTGAAACCGCGACTACACAAACGAATTCCGGATGGTGCGCGGAATGAAGAAAAAAACGCGGTTTCAACCGCCGGGTATTCAACCCGCTTGGAGTGGGTTTTGTTTGTATAGACGCGGTTTCAACCGCCCGGTATTCAACTTGGAGCGGGTTTTGTTTGTATAGACGCGGTTTCAACCGCCCGGTATTCTTATCTTCCCTTATTGCTCAAAACAGGAATTTTACTGCGCCTTGGGCGATGACTTGTGAGGGCTTGCTACAGCAGCTTTCGGAATATCCATCACCGGTGCATTCACCCCAAGCATCAAATCGTTGGGATTAATAATCTCCACCACAGGCTCATTCAAAGCCACAATCAAACCATCAGATTCAGCAGGAACAGGGGCTGTAGCAAACTGGGGAGCAAACCATTGGCGGCCGCCAGAGACACCAGCCACTGTCGCAATCAACAAAGCTGCGATCGCACTTCCACCCCAAACCCAAGTCCGTTTAGTCTGGCGTTTCTCCCGCTGTACAATCTTTGCTACCAACTCCTGTGCAGATTGTTCCGTAGCAGGCACTGGCATTGACTGAAAACCCTGCTGCATCACCATCAGTCGCGAGTACAAACGCTTCGTCGTGGGGTCATTTGTCAGCCAGTCCTCAACTTGCTGGCGTTCTGCCGCTGTCACTTCGCCATCGATGTAGGCACTCAGCAATTCAAATCGATCGCGCATCATAGTAGTTACATTCCCTTGGGGATAACTGTTGTTACCTTGACTTTGGGCGAGCGAATCCCCAATATCTTGATGATTCTGATTTTTATCCGATTCAAATTTATAATTCATATTTCACACCACTTGTAAAATTAGCGGAAGCACCTGTTCGCTATTAGACTGATTTACTGCTTATTTATATTGTAAAATAGAAGCTTTGATGTTATAGCAAACTTCACCAAATCTTCTTCACCCGCGTCTGAAATCACTCTTGCTAATTACCATCGAGATATTTTTGCAATTGCAACTGCAACCTTTGGCGAGCTCTAGCAATTCTTGACTTGACCGTTCCCAGAGAAACTCCGGTCATTTCCGCTATTTCTTCATAGGCTAAACCTTCAATTTCTCGCAACACAATTGTCGTGCGGAATACTTCCGGCAAATCGGCGATCGCCGATCGCAACTGGTCGTAAAATTCTCTAGTCGTCAAATCTTCATCAGGCCCCGGACTGTCGGCCGGAAGTTCCCAATCAATCTCCCCATCTTCTAGAGCACGAGGTACGTCCAGCGACAGCGGAGTTCGCACCCGCTTGCGCTTCCGCAACTCATCATAAAACAAATTAGTAGCGATGCGACTCAGCCAGCCACGAAATTTAACAGGCTCTTGCAAGCGGTTAACATTGCGGTAGACTCGAATCCACACTTCCTGAGCCAAGTCTGCTCGGTCTTGCCAGTCAGGGGCCAAATGATACAGAACCCTGTCTACGTGCGACTGATATCGCTTCAACAGTTCTGCAAAAGCATTGCTCTCAGGTCGATTTCCTTCCTGACACCGCAACACCAAGTCATAATTAGAGAGTTTTTCGGCTGGCAATTGCACTCTTTGAACGGTCGCCACAACCGCAGACCAGGACACGGAAATAAATTCGCTCATGGGTGGAATTGGCTCATCTAACATTCCACAGTTGTTGACGCTGGCCGATCGCGATTGGTTCCTGCACTCGAAAACTGCGATCGACTTCTGACTAATGACCGGTAACTTCGCACGCTCCAATACTAACCCAACTGCTAGAACCATCGGCCCAATGTTCCTTTTTCCAAATCGGTACATTGTGTTTGAGCGTATCTATCGCGTACTGGCAAGCTGCAAAGGCTTCGCCCCGGTGGGGACAGCCAACAGCCACCACTACGCTAATTTCCCCCACCTGCAAGTGTCCGACACGGTGGTGAATGGCGACCCGATTGACATCGACCCACTGGCGGCGGATTTCTGTAGCGATTTGCTGGAATACTCGCACGGCCATCGGTTCGTAAGCTTGATATTCTAGGGAAACTACAGCTTGACCGTCAGTTTGGTTGCGGACTGTACCACTCATCATTACCACCGCTCCGTTCCCGGGGTCGTCTGCCAAAGTGTAGATTTCCTCTACAGACAAAGGGGCGAAGGTAATGGCAAAACTGTCTAATTCATGGCGTTGAGGAATTGTGCTGATCGAAAGTGCAGCGCTATAGTTCATTGCGAAAGAAATGGTGCTAGAGAACTCGATCGATCTTGACACAAATCAAGTCGCGAGCGATCGATCTTGCATCCTTGTCATTGACACATAAAAGTCAATCTTTAGCAAGATGTCAATTGCCCCTAACGGCTGTACTACTCCGAGTGGGTCAAATATAACTCGCCCGAACCAAATTCACACGCTGCTTGAAGATGAGTAGGAGACTTGTGCGATCGAACAGTCGATCGGGCTGTAGCAACTCAATCAGTAAGCACACCAAAATAAGTAGTATCATGCCCAACTCGCTGCAAGCCATCTCAGACTCAAAGCGATGACTGCGTTCCCTTTTGGATGACACAGTTAAGTTAAGTTCTACCCTTATCCTGAGCCTCGTCGTCCAAATTTTCAGCAGAAAATGTAAACTTTATTTATTTTTTGCTCCAAAAAGCTACTTAAATGACATGATATATCTGTGCAGGGTTCAGCCTAATTAGCGTATACTCGGCAAAAGCAAGAGGGTAACAACCTCTTGTGCGTGTTCTGACGACCGAGACGAGAACGCGGCTATTAATATAAAAGTCGCGGGTGGATTGCCTGAGACTATAAACGGACGTGGAGGACGGAGTAAGACCACATCTAATGTGGAATCGAACAGTGAAGCGTCAACCCACCAGTTCCCTCGACAGCTTTCGTTGTTTGGGTAGATTGGAATCCCCCTGATTTATCAGTGGGGAGGATGTCAACAAAGAACGAGACGCAAGCCCCGGGCTACCGACACGTGGAAAAGTCGGTTGCGGTTTCAACCGCCTTGAATATTTCTTTACACACTAATCGAAATAGTTGTGTTAAAGTCACCAAAGCAAGTAGGAGAAACCATCTACGTGTTGAAACATCCTAGTACGGAGAAATCCCGGCAACTGACATATCCGACGCAAGAAGATTCGGAATAGTTAAAGGGCAAATAATGGCAGGTTGTAGAGCGTACCGTATCTGTTGGCTAGCGATGGTCTGAAAGCGTCAAAAAACAACAACGTTGTATACGCAATGTTTGGAGAAATCTAAACAGAGTGAGTAGGGGCGATTTGATAGCGCCTTTGAAAATCCAGATTCGGATTCCTCAAGAATCCCCTCGCCTTTAGGCATGGGGAGTATCAACTGAGTCTGCACCAAAAAACGTTAATCATAATCACGAGGAAACTATGGAAGCATTAGCATTGAGCCACTCTTTTGTAGCTTATGAATCTCCCGAGTCTGAGCTCCAACTCGAATTGAAAATTCCTAATACTGCATTGGTAGGCGTTGCAGGCCTGGCTGTTGCTCTATCTGTTGTCAGCGTCACTGGCGAAGCGCAGGCTGCGGGGTATTCCCACCACCGCGGTTACGAACGTCAGGGTTGGGCGGAGGCTTCGGAACACCACCGCGGTCGTGGCCATCACGGCTGGGAACAGGCTTCGGAACGCCGCCGCGGTTACGAAAATCGGGGTTGGGAAGAGGCTTCGGAACGCAACCGCGGTTATGAAAATCGCAGAGAGTACGCCTCCCAAAACGGCTACGCCGAAGTTGCAACCAACGGCGGCCGGCTGAATATCCGCCACCGCCCGAATGAATGCGCTCGTGTCATTGGCAAGTTATACAATGGAGACAATGTGGCATTGACCGGTCGTTACAGAAACGGCTGGGCCCAACTGCAAGATGGTGGCTGGGTGTCCTCTTCGTGGCTCTCCTAACTCTTAACTAGATCACTTTACATTTTTAGAAAGAGTATTAATCGTTATCCGGGCCGACCGGGTAACGATTATATTTTCAAGAGGCGATCGCTCCTGAAAATCATCCAAGATCCGAAATTCATGACTAACAACTCATAACCTAAACTTTACTGCCACCGATCAAATACAGTAAAGCCATCCGCACCGCTACGCCGCTGGTAACTTGCTGAGAAATCAGGCTAAATTGGGGATCGTCCATCAAATCCGAGCTAATTTCCACGCCGCGGTTAACCGGGCCCGGGTGCAACACCTTCACGTCCGGCTTGCAGAGTTTGAGCCGATCGCGCGTCACGCCATACAAAGCATGATACTCTCGTAAACTCGGCAACAAATGCTGGCTCATCCGTTCCTTTTGCAGCCGCAAAGTCATCACAAAATCAGCATCAGCCAAAGCAGGTTCAAGCTGCCAGTGCAAAAATAACTTACCTTCCCTACCCTCGCCGCACTCAGCAAACAACAGCGGCAACAAAGTCGGCGGCCCGGCCAAATGAACCTCAGCCCCGGAAGCCGTTAAACTCCAAATATTCGACCTCGCCACCCGCGAATGCAAAATATCCCCCACCACAGCAATTTTTTTGCCCGCTAAAAGTTCCAGTCGCGGACGTTCGGCATCTAACAAAGAACAAATAGTAAATAAGTCTA
>JBDTEI010000167.1:0-7118 GCA_039922675.1 Microcoleus sp. | reverse complement strand
CACTTGATTGTTGAATTTGTTGACGATCGCCCAACAAGCAGCTTTAATATTTTTAGACTTATTCCGGTAGAAACCAGTCGATCGCACCAGACGCTCCAACTCATCCAAATCAGCATTTCCCAAAGCCTCCGCATCCGGGAAACGCTCAAACAAAGCCGGCGTTACCAGATTTACGCGCTCATCCGTACACTGAGCCGCGAGAATAGTCGCCACCAGCAATTGCACGGGAGTTTCATAGTTGAGAGTGCAAGGAGCTTCTGGATACAAGCGTTTGAGGCGAATCAAAATTTTGAGCGATCGTTGTTTTAGGCTTAACTTTTTTCTAGTCATTAGTCATTGGTCATTAGTTGTTAGTCATCAGTCATCAGTCATTGGTCATTAGTCCTTAGTCCTTAGTTGTTAGTGATTGGTCATTGCTCATCAGAGAAAATCCGGTTATTGGAAGACTCCGATCGCCCCATTTTTCAGGCTAATTCCCCCGTAATTTGCGCTGGGAGAAGCGACAAAATAATCTACTCAGACACAAGATATACCAACAACCAACAACTAATGACTAATGACTAATGACTGCTGTCAACTGTCAACTGCCAACAGACTACTGCTGCCGAAGATTCCGCATCAAATCGATCCCAGTCAAATTAGCTGTATCGCGAATAATCAAGAAAATTCCCAAGCCCAGCAACAACATCAAACCAGTCTGCATCACATTTTCCTGAATACGGTTCGGCAGAGGCTTGCCTCGCAGTCCTTCTATTAAAAGAAAAGCTAGCTGACCGCCGTCCAAAGCAGGCAAAGGCAAGATATTAATCACAGCCAAATTGATGCTAATTAACACCGCAAACTGAAACAAATTCGCAGCATCCGATCGCGCAATCCCTGCACCAATAGCCACAATTGCCACAGGCCCGGACAACTTATCGGCAGTCTGGCTGAAATTGCTAACTAACTGCCCGAAACCTTGAAACGTCAGGACTACAATCCGCTCAAATTCAGTCGCGGCCTTGCTAAATGCCTCTACAATTCCCACTCGCTGCCGCACGACAGTACCATTAGAAGTTAGCTGCACGCCAATGCGACCTTTACCGTCGGGCGACAGTTCGGGAGTGACTGTCACCACAAATTTTTGTTCTTGGCGCTGAATTTCCAAAGCCAGCGCTTGGTTGGGATGATCTTGGATTGCTGCAACTAGAGATTTGATTGCTTCGGCGGAAGCGCCCAATTCCTGGCCGTCAACAGACAGAACAATGTCGCCCGATCGAATTCCCGCTTGTTTCGCGGCTGAACTAACTTCTGCAGCGACTTCCGGGACTTTAACTCCCGGTAGGTAGTTCATGGATGTGGCGCCGACAGTGGTCAATTGCACCACCAGCAGGAAGTAAGCAAAAATTAAGTTGGCAATCACCCCTGCACTAATGACGATCGCCCGATCGAGCACGGGGCGATTTCGCAGCAAATTCGGGTCATTTGGGGGAATAGCACTGTCGGGATCGTCGTCCGGGAAACCCACGAAACCTCCCAGGGGAAAGGCGCGGAGGGCATATTCAGTTTCCGGGCCTTGGTACTTCCACAGGATGGGCCCGAAACCGATAGAGAAGCGGTTGACATGAATGTGTTGAAGTCTCGCCGCCAGGAAGTGGCCGAGTTCGTGAACGACAATCAAGATACCTAAAACTGCGATCGCTGCCAAAACTGACATGAAGGATTCCACTAACACTTTTACTTGACTTTGATTTATTTTAATATCTTTTTAAGATTGGTGGCTTCCGATCGGCAATTTTCAGTCAAACTGGAAGATGGTGTTTTTCGTGGTTCGTCCGGGCGCTGCGATCGACCGGACACGGCCAAAGCGATCGCGCGATCGTACCTGAGTTTACCTCTCAAACCAATTCCCCATTACCAATTCCCAGTTATCAATTCCCAGTTACCAATTCCCAATTATGAAAGACACTTCTTTGAATATTATCGCTATTTCGATCTTCGCCATCACCGTTTCGATAATATTGGGCCCCCTATTCAACCTACCAGAGGCCGTACCTGCGATCGCCACTTTTTGCCTGTTGGGGCTAGCCACCCTCGACAGTTTCCAGTGGCAAGGTCAAGGCGGTACAATTTTAGTAGATTGGCTGGGGGGAAGTTCCAAACAAAAACGCGATCGAATCCTCCACCACGAAGCCGGACACTTCCTCGTCGCCCACCTGTTGGGAATTCCCGTAACCAGCTACGCCCTCAACGCTTGGGAAGCTTTCAAACAAGGTCAAACAGCCCAAGGCGGCGTCCGATTTGAAGACCAACAATTAGCATTTCAACTCCAAAGTGGCACTCTTTCCGCCCAACTTTTAGACCAATACTGCACTGTGTGGATGGCCGGAATAGTCGCCGAAAAAGTTGTTTACGGCAGCGCACAAGGAGGATTAGAAGACCGCACAAAAATTAGCGCAATTTTAACGCAACTGCGCCGTCCTAATTCCGAAATTCAACTCAAACAAAACTGGGGTTCGCTGCGGGCAAAAAACCTGATCGAAAGCCACAAATCAGCTTACGAAGCTTTAGTTATAGCAATGGAAGAAAGAGCAACAGTTGCTGAATGCTGCGAGATTATCCAGCAAAATTTGTAGGATAGTAATTGCGCGCTATTGCCTTCCTCAGCCCCGTTTATTTGTAAATTCATGACTCAAACAGCGGTAAGGTGCGGTGTGCATGGAGTTTTAATATAATCAGCTCATGCGTCGAGGACTTTGATACTTAAATTTTCCTGAGAAACCGGGTTTAATATCGTAATTTTTATAGGGATTAAAAATTCATGTCATAACCCAACGTTTCTGCAACTAAACTGCAAACAGCTAACCAAAATCAAGAAAAATTGCTGTGGCTGTTAGGCTTCCGCATCGACCCCGAAACCGAAGTGCCGAATCTATGTTTCTACGAAAAAAGTCCGAACAGAAACAAGAAATTTAGGCAGAAACCTGGTTTCACTAGGGCTAGTTGCATAAGTATAATTATCAATTACCAATTATCAATTACCAATTAGCTTTTTCTCAATTATCAATTCTCCAGAATCATCCCGATCGCCAAAAAAAACTTAGTATTACAGCCTAGCCCGAGTTATACTCCTACTGGAAAGACTGCACCTGCCCAAAAATCCCGAAATCAAAGTTTATGAGCAACACTTCCCCCCCTGAACCAGCCACCAACAACCCGGAAACAAAAAAACTCAGCTTCTCCACAAAGTTAGCTTACGGTGCGGGAGACCTCGGCCCCGCAATTACTGCGAATGTTCTGGTATTTTTCCTGCTGTTTTTCTTTACCAACGTGGCTGGTTTGGCTGCGGGGACTGCTAGCAATATTTTGCTGATCGGCAAGGCTTGGGATGCGATAAATGACCCGATTGTGGGGGTTTTGAGCGATCGCACTTCTCACCCTTGGGGCCGCCGCTATCCTTGGATGGTTTACGGGGCAATTCCTTTCGGGATCTTCTTCTTTTTGCAGTGGATTGTTCCCAGCAAAGATCCCACGATATTGTTTTGGTATTATGTGGCGATCGGCATTTTGTTTAACACCGCCTACACCGCCGTCAACCTGCCTTACACCGCCCTCACCCCAGAATTAACCCAAGACTACAACGAACGCACTAGCCTTAACAGTTTCCGGTTTACTTTTTCGATCGGCGGCAGCATTTTGTCACTAATTATAGCGCAAATTATATTTGCCCTAGTTAAAGACGATATCCAAAAATATTTAATATTAGGCGCACTCTGTGCAGTAATTTCAGTATTGCCTTTGTACTGGTGCTTTTTCGGAACCCGCCAACACGTCTTATCTCAATTACAAGAAAATCCTGTAGAGGAAAGTTCCTCCTCCTTGTCGATAGGAGAACAGGTGCGGATTGCATTTAATAATCGCCCTTTTTTGTACGTAATTGGAATTTACCTCTTTTCTTGGCTGGGAGTGCAATTAACTGCTTCGATTTTGCCTTACTTTGTCATCAACTGGATGAAACTGCCGCCAGCAACTTTTACCCAAACGGCGATCGCAGTTCAAGGCACCGCACTCGCCATGTTATCTGTTTGGAGTCGAGTCAGCGAGCGCTATGGCAAAAAAGCAGTTTATTTTATGGGCATGAGTTTGTGGATTATCGCACAAGCCGGACTGTTTTTCCTGCAACCGGGCCAAGTAGTCCAGATGTACCTGTTAGCTGTTATGGCGGGTGTTGGAGTTTCCACTGCTTATCTCATACCTTGGTCGATGATACCGGATGTGATTGAACTCGACGAACTCCAAACAGGCGAAAGACGCGAAGGCGTGTTCTATTCGTTTATGGTGTTGTTGCAAAAAATTGGTTTGGCGATCGGCTTGTGGTTTGTAGGACAAGCATTAGAAAGAGCTGGATTCCTTGCTACTGTTCAGGGACAGGCTGCGCCCATACAGCCGGATTCTGCACTGTTTGCGATTCGAGTTGCGATCGGGCCACTGCCCACAATTGCTTTAATTTGTGGCATGATTCTTACATATTTTTATCCAATCACCCGCGAAGTTCATGCAGAAATCTTGTTAAAACTTCGAGAGAAAAAAGCACATAATCACTAAGCAGTAAGAAACTTGAATTACCTAAGTCGCTCTCCAATCAGGCAATCCATCTGCATTAATGTGCGTTGATCAGTGGTTTCCCTCTCAATCAAAGATTTAGGAAATTCAAGTCTAATGAGTATCACACAATAACAACTACCAATAGCTGATTCGAGCGATATCCAGAGAAATTATCGCATTAGTTGCGAACTATTTCTATTCTCTTACGAACGTGTCATAAACCTCTTTCATTGGTTCCTCCCAAAAAACACCCCGTGGCGCGTTTCCCGCTGTTATTGCTGCGATAGCTTGCTCGGATGGCGAATAAGAGCGATCGTTTTAGTAAGAGTCGAAGAACCCAGAAACCCCGTGTTTGTCCGACAAAACATCACATCGCCCAGCGCCATCCGCTCGGTAGCAAAACCCAGAAGGCTTGAGTTTTTCCAGATGTCGATCGAGTTTGAGATTGCAAAATATTAATTTTTATGTCTGTTGCGCAGTATAAACAACAGTTTATGATAGAATTGTGACGATGAATAATTATATAAACTTAAAAAATAATTCAGCTCGTCAAAAAGTTTAGAGTTAAAGATAAAGACAGACTTTTCTCGGAAATGGATTCGATTAGTTGGCGTTCCAAAAATCGGCTGAATGCTGCTAATTATTATATCTACATGGAAAATGCAAAAAATTTTAGCCGCTCAGTTCGCGGGTAAGTTAACAGGTACTGCTGCTGTTGGTGGCGATCGCAGAAATGGCAGAGATGACCAGGCAATAGCAGCGCGATCGGCGGCCAAGGTGTGACGGGAAATTGTAAAATTTTGGTAAAGTTATGGCGCGAGCTGCGGCGAATCTCAGCGACACCGAAAAAAGTTGGATTCGCCGCCCATAAACCCTCAATACAAGCAGAACACAGCAGACATAAATACAGTCAGATACAACTCTCTCTTCAGTTAGTCAAATAACTTTTGCAGCCGGCACAACATAGGATTTAGTTATTTTTGTATACTATGTGAAAGTAGTGAGAACTATTGGAAGGAAGTAGAACCAACCAACCCAGAATCTCCTGTGATATCCTGAAGTCAATCGTGAAAGTATCAACCAGAAGGGTCGCACAACAGAGCTGACTTTACCCAAAAAATATGAAAGAGGTCAACATGGAAAAAGAACAGGACGCTCATCTCGTACCCATTAGCAACCAGAGCAGACAGGTGCAGCAATTTCCGGTTGACGAGGGAGAAGAGTTAGGCGCGCAGCCTCAGAAAGGATTAAATCTCAACCCGTTGTTTAGGACTCTCGGGCGAAAAGCTCTAGTCATCATTGGGATTGTCGCTCTAGCAGGCGGTGGAATTTATTTTCAGATCAAGCAAAGCAAGAAAACATATCAAGGCGATTTTCGGCTGCTAGTGGAACCAGTGACAACGGAGGCAAGAATTGCTGACCCCGCTGCTCTCGCCAATCGCAGCGAGGGGGGGGGAGTGCCCAGTCGAGATTTTTTTAGTTTGGACTACGCAACTCAACTGCAAATTCTCCAGAGTCCTCAGATGCTATCGGCTATTACGAAACAAATCCAAAAAAAATATCCAAAAATGACCGAGGAACTTCTTCAAAAAGGATTAGTCGTGTTGCGCCTCGGAGACAATGAGTTGACGCAAACTAAAATTTTGGAAGTTCGTTTCCTGGGACAGGAACCTGAATTAATTAAGTTTGTTTTACAAGAAGTTAAAAAGAAATATTTAAAGTACAGCCTTGACGAACGCAAGAGTCGCATTGGTGAAGGTGTTAATTTTATTGAAAACCAGCTTCCGGGACTTAGCAAGCGCGTAAATGACCTGAAGTCGGAGTTACAAGTGATACAGCAGCAGCAAAAAATTACAGATCCTAAAGAACAAGGCACGCAATTGATCGCGCAAATTCGTACCGTAGAAACTTTAGAGTTAGAAACTCAAAGGCTGCTGCAGGAACAGAAAACGCTGTACGCTAACTTGCAAAAGCAATTAGATTTTACACCAAATGAAGCTATTGCCGCTTCAGCTTTAAGCGAAGAACCTCAATATAAAGAGTTGCTGACCAAGGTTAAGGAAGTAGAAGGGCAGATTGCTGTAGAAACAGCTCGTTTTAAATCTGCTAACCCGATAGTGGAAGCTTTAGAACGCAAGCGGGCAAATTTAGTAGCTTTGCTCAACCAGCAAACGCAGCGAATTTTGGGGCAAAATTTAGTAGGTCCTGAAGCCAATGCTAAAGTTCAGAATTTTCAAAATTCGATTCGCATAGGCTTGATCAAACAATTGGTTGATACTGCTAACCAAGTTCAAGTTTTAGAAGCTCGCAGTCAGGCGATCTCCCAAAATAAAAACGATTTGAGCCGACAAGCAAGAGAATTTCCCAGTATAGCTCGTCGCTACAACGAACTGCAACAGAAATTAGATATAGCAGCCCGCACCCGCGATCAACTTTTAACTCAGCGAGAAACTCTGCGCGTCCAAGCAGCTCAAAGCCAAGTACCTTGGGAAGTAATTTCTGAGCCCCAGATACCGCGAGATCCTAAGAGTGGC
>JBDTEI010000166.1:0-3640 GCA_039922675.1 Microcoleus sp. | reverse complement strand
GCACAATCTTCCTAAGTCTACTATTTTGCCATCGGCAGTTTTCATGTAGCAAAACGGCTCGTCAACTTCTAAGTTTTGAGCAATTGGATTTGTAGAGTCGGCAAGCAAAGGGCAAGCCGATATCAGTAAGATTAGCAAAGCTACTGTTAAATCTAAAAATTTCATGTTTTTTCTCATATCCAGACGGCGGTTGAAACCGCACCTACAAAAACAAAGTCCGCTTCTGCGGACTGAATCAAATAACGCCAAACGTAATTTAAACCGCCCACTCTTCAACCCCTCTGATATCGGGTTTTGTTTGTATAGACGCGGTTTCAACCCTACGTCCGATCTTAGGGTATGTTATGATAAGATATCAAACTTTAGAAAGTAAAGTCATGGTCGCGACTCAAGATCACCCAAAACAAAAAACGGTAGCAATGACCGTAACTTGGGAGAAGTTGCCAGACGACTTCCAATTAGAAGAAAAACCAGTGGAGAATACAGGTCAACCGCTAATTGCTGGGGCATTGCGAGAAATCTTAGAACTGAGAGGATTAATCGGCCCGCTAATGCTGATTGCTAGCAACTTTGGCATTTGCGCTACTGTTAACGGTGAGTTAGTTATCAAAGCACCAGATTGGGTTTATGTACCTTCGGTACTCCCGGTAGAATCGAGAAGAGACCGCAAAAGCTACACCCCAAACTTGGAAGGAGAAATCCCAAGCATTGTGATGGAGTTTTTGTCGGAAACAGACGGCGAGGAATATTCTATTAGACGTACTTTTCCTCCCGGAAAGTGGTTTTTTTACGAACAAATTCTGCAAGTGCCAACTTACATCATTTTTGATCCAGAATGTGGATTGCTGGAGGTATATCGCTTGCAAAATGGCAATTATGAATTAGAATTTCCTGATGAGGAAGGTCGCCATTGGATAGCAGATTTTGGTTTGTATTTGGGAACTTGGCGGGGGGAAAAAGAACAGCGTACAGGCTATTGGTTGCGCTGGTGGGATGAAGCAGGAAATCTGCTTTTGTGGGGTGTAGAACAGATAACAGCGGAACGACAACGGGTCGAACTCGAACGCGAACGGGCCGATCGCGAATGCGAACGAGCCGATCGCCTTGCTGAATATTTACGCGCTCAGGGAATTAACCCCGACGAGATTGTTTGATAAATTGTCTGCGATATTTGTAGGGTGCGCTGCGGCGCACCTGACATTATTATCTAATACTCGGATTCCTATTCTCAAAAATCTGCGATCCGGGAACTTTTCGGCTGGGACGGCGCTGGTTCAAACTGCTCGCAGTTCGAGGATTCACCGCACTAGCAGGAGTTGTTAAACCCAAATCTTTTAAGATTTCCAAAGCCGCCCTTTGTCCAGTTTCGCAACCGCCTTCCATGTAACCTTGATTTTCCAGCGAAGTGTGTTCTCCGGCAAAATATATGTTGCCAAGTCTTTCGCCTTCTACGCGGTGCATTTGCGTCCACTGTCCGACTAAATAGCAGGAATAAGAACCTTTAGAAAAGCGTTCACCCTGCCAAAAAGCTCGCACAGCTTTACCGGTTCTCAAATTGCTCACTCCGGGGAAAACTTTTTCAAATTGTCCCAAAAATTGTTGTGCGTGGTCTTCGGGAGTTCCGCTACCGATCGCCAAACCCTGCTTTCCTCCTGTAAAATTAGTAACCAAACCGTTACCAGTAGGAGCAAAAGGCGTAGCTTCCCAGCTATTTTGGAATCCTAAATCGGTATAAACAGAAGCAGTCGATTGATAAATTTCCCGCCAAATCCTGCTGCGGTAGCCGGTAATTAACTTAGAATTGGTACCGTAGCCCAATTGCTGAATTGCCCGCAACTTTGGTTGGGGCAAAGGTACGTTAATGTTAACGTCTCGCAGTGTGCTGAAGGGCAAAGTTAACAAAACTCGTTCGTAAGTGCGATCGATCGCACTTTGTCCCGATCGCAAACTTACCCGATAGCGGCCATCCGGTAACAGAGTAATCGCTTCCAAAACCGTCCCCACCTCGATCGAACCAGACAATTGATCCGCTAAACGGTTGACAATTTGACTGTTACCGCCTTCAATTTGATAGCGTTCGTCGCTGTTACCGTACAATTGAAAACTGCCAGATTCAGCACCGATTAAAAACAGCAGATTTAATGCCGACTGTTCCTCAGAATCTCTGCCGTATTCCGTCGTGTAAGCAATGCGGAGCAATTGCCGGACAATCGTGCTAGTATCAGCTCCATCGAGATATTGAGCGATCGAAAGATTGTCTAATCTTTCCGCTGCTTCCGTAAAATCTTGATAGCTAATGTTATTTCCTACTGCTTCCAAATCAGTAGTAATTTTACTAGCTAGTGGTGCAAAATCTGCGATTAATTGTTCGAGAGAAAAGCGTCGCCCTTGAAAGAAAAAAGTATCCTTTACCAATCCCTGCTGTACGTTAACTAAGTCGATCGCCTGCAAACCCAATTGCGTCGCCAGCGAAATCAAAGTAGTGTGGCCGGTATCAATAAATTCTCCCCCCAAATCCACCGGAATCAGCGTTCCAGCAACCTTGGGAGCCGTGCGAATCCTCCCCCCCACGCGGTTAGTTGCTTCAATCACATCGGCGCGCACGCCCGCTTGACGCAAGCGATAGGCCGCCGTCAAACCCGCAATTCCGGCACCGACAACCAAAATGGGCGATCGTCCGCCTTGTTGAGCAAAAGCTCCCTCCCTGGTAAAAGTCGCAGCAGCTACAGCCCCCGCAGCAGCTAAACCCCCGTGCAGCAACTGGCGCCGAGATATGGGAAAATTAGAACTGCGCGAAGTCACCATCCCCAGTAATTCATCAGCCGGAATGCCCGTTTCCCTGGATTTCTGGGCAATACTCGCAGCGCGGCGCAGCATTGCCATCAGTGCAGATTTAGCCATAATTGAGACGCCCTCACAAAAAAATTGATGTAAACTGGATTCTCGATCGAATTTGAGTATGCACTTTCCAGACTAAAGTACAAAGAGATTTTTTTAATAATGCTAACCCTCAGAACACTGTTCGACAGCAAATTTTATCTCGAAAACAACCCAGATGTCGCCGTACAAGTTGCTAGAGGGACTGTATCGAGTGCCTTCGATCACTACCGAAAAATTGGCAAATTTGAAAATCGCGATCCCAACGCCCTGTTCGACGCCAGCTATTATTTAGACACCAATACAGACGTAGCAGTATCAGCAAAACTCAATGGCTTTTCAGCCGCAGATCACTTTATCAGATTCGGTCAATTTGAAGTTCGCAGCCCCAACCCTTTCTTCGATGTTAGTTTTTATCTAAAAAGCAATCCAGACGTTCAGACAGCAGTCCAAACAAATCAATTTACCGCATTTGAGCATTACCTCAAAGTCGGTCAATTAGAAAACCGCAAAGCCAGCGTTTTCTTCGATCCCAGCTTTTATCTAGAAAGATATCCGCTGGTAGCAGCAGCAGTAAGTAGGGGCGCGGTTAAAAGTGCGATCGACCACTACATTAAATTCGGCGAACAAGAAGGACTGCTGAGCGCACTCCCCGCTCCCGCCGACAATTTAAACGCAGCAAAAAACCTGGGAATTTTGACCAACATTCAAAGTGCCAGCGATTTTGTGGGCGCTGCTCAACCAGCAAACATTTACAGTTTTA
>JBDTEI010000165.1:0-8480 GCA_039922675.1 Microcoleus sp. | reverse complement strand
ATCTTACTGAAAAAGAGTGGAGCCGAATCGAACAAATGCGGCTTTCTCCTCTCTATGTTTCGGTGCACGCTACGGAACCGGATGTGCGAATTCGGTTGCTGAAAAATCTCCGGGCTGGTCAGATTTTAGAACAAATAAAATGGTTTCAAGAGCGCCGCTTGCAAATTCACGCTCAAGTTGTGGTTTGTCCGGGGATTAATGATGGCGAACATTTGGAACGCACTTTGTTAGATTTGGCAAAGTTTCATACCGGAAATATCCCGGCTGTGGCATCGGTGGCTGTGGTGCCTGTGGGTTTAACTCGCTTTCGCCCTGCGGAAGATGAATTGATTGCTGTAACTGCCGAAAAAGCGCGGGAAGTTATTGCGCAAGTTCAGAAAATTCAAGGGGTTTTGAGTCAGGGGAAAGGCGGCGCTAAGGCGAAAAAGCAGAAGGCAAAATCGCGCTGTATTTGGCTTGCTGATGAGTGGTTTTTAATCGCGGGTTTGGATTTGCCGTCGGCGGCTGATTATGAGGATTATCCCCAAATTGGTAACGGTGTGGGTTCGATCCGCCAGTTTATTCAGCAGTTTGAAACGGCTTTTGCTAAGCTGCAACCGCTGCCGGTTATTCCGCCGCGCGAGTTGGTTTGGGTGGTGGGGAATGCTGTTGAACAGGCTTTTCGGCCGATCGTACAACAACTAAACCAAATTCCCGGCTTGTCCGTCAACATGGCGGCACTTTCCAGCCGCTACTGGGGACAAACTATTACTGTTACGGGTTTGCTCATTGGGCAAGATTTGCTGGAAGCTTTGCAGGGGCGAGACTTGGGAGATGGCATCTTGCTGCCTTCGGTTATGCTAAAACAGGGTGAACCTCGTTTTCTTGATGACATGACCCTAGAACAGCTCGAAAGCTCGCTGAAAACCCGGATTTTGCCGGTGAGCGGAGTAGAGGAACTAATCTCGGGGGCGATCGGTCTGGCAACTGCTGAAGTTCAATTGTAAATGTCGATCGAACATTCAAAAGCAACATGAGTACGGTAATTCTGACTTGTAACTGTCGTGTTCAGGCTACAAACTAGAAAATTGAGACTTCAATCTTGCTCTAAAATTGTTTCTAGAATTGCAAAGTAATTAAAAAATTATGCGTGTTTTTCGTCAAATCGTGGTGGTCGGAGTGGGCGCTGTAATTACTTTCAGCAACGCCGGACAGAGTGCTTCAGCACAGTCACCGGCTCAATCTCAAGACAGTTCCGGCCTTAGCCATCAGCTCGAATTAGCGCAGAAAGGTCGATCGACCTCGCAAACGGCGTCCGAACCAACATCAGAAGCTCCGCAACAGTCGATCGCCCAAAACCCGGCAACCTGGGAGTCTCAGCAGCAAGGGGGAGCTAAGATCGCATCAACTCTCCCAACCGAGCCCTCAGTGGCATCAAAGCCTCAACAGCCTGCTCTAGCTTCCCCATCAACTCAGCAGCCGGAGAATTTGGCGCAGTCTCTAATGCCGGCACCGAGAGACGCTCAGCAGAAACCAGCCCCGAGCAGCCCCAACAATATTGCGGTGCCGAGTTTACCAACACCAATTCCCCGGGGAACTCCCCTCGAAAGTTTCCCCCCTGTTACCCCCAAGGGCATTTTAGAGACCAAGCCTCCGAGTTCTCTGACACCCAACCCGAATCCGCTAGAGTTTCCGACCAAGCCAGAGGATGTCAGGATCGAGAAAACTGAGTCAATTACCTTGCAGCAGGCGATCGACCTCGCCCGCCGTAACAGTCAAACTTTGCAAATCGCCCAGAAGCAAGTCGAACAAAGTCGATCGGCCGTCCGCGAACAGCAAGCTGCTTTATTCCCCACCCTCGCTTTTCAAATGGGCGCGAGCCGCAGCGTCAGCGCCAGCGGACAGATTGGGGTGCAGTCTCAGATCCGTCGCGAAGACACTTTGGCAGCCAAAAACCAACTATCGCCCACCGCTACCACCCCTCAAAATTTCGGCAGCATCAGTCTCAACAACACTTTGCAGTTGAGCTACGACCTCGACATTTTCGGCCGCCGCAACGCTGACATCCGCGCAGCTCGGGCACAGTTGCGCTTTCGAGAACTGGATTTGGAGCGCCAAGCCGAGCAACTCCGCTTCGACACTGGTGATGCTTACTACAACCTACAAAACTCGGACGGACAAGTTGCCATCCGCCAAGCTTCCGTAAGAAATGCTCAACAAAGTTTGCGAGATGCCGAAGCTTTGGAACGGGCAGGGGTGGGAACCCGGTTTGCCGTGTTGCAGGCTCAGTCAAATTTGGCTAACCAACAACAGCAACTGTCATTGGCCCGTCGCGACCAGCGAGTGGCCCAGCGGCGTTTGGCTGAGATTTTGAATATCAGTCAGTCGGCGAACTTGACGGCGGCTGACCCGGTGGAGCAAGCTGGCTCTTGGAAGCTGTCTTTGGAAGAGAGTATCGTGCAGGCTTTTAAGAATCGCGCCGAGTTGGAAGAGCAGTTGGTGCAGAGGAATATCAGCCAGGAGCAGAGGCGATCGATTCGGGCGGCGGGGTTGCCTCAAGTGAATTTGACTGGTTCCTACAACTTTTTGGGACTAACTTCTGACGACCCGAACCCGTTTTCAACTCGCGGCTGGGCGAGCGGCTATGCACTGCAAGCGAATCTGACTTGGAATATCTTCGACGGGGGTGCGACGAGGGCGAGAGTGAAACAGCGGGATGCGGATATCTCGATCGCCGAAAGTAACTTTGAGAAACTCCGCAATCAGGTGCGGCGGGAAGTAGAACAAGCTTATTATGGCTTGGAGTCGAGTTTTAACAATATCGAAACTTCTGAGGCGGGGGTTTTGCAGTCGAGGGAAGCTCTGCGTTTGGCCAGACTGCGCTTTCAAGCTGGTGTGGGTACTCAGACGGATGTGATTCAGGCGGAAACGGATTTGACTACGGCTGAGAGAAACCGATTGGCGGCAGTGATCAGCTACAACCAGGAGCTTTCGGCTCTCCAGCGGGCTGTGAGCAATCTTCCCACTAATAACCTCTCGGATGCTCATTGATACCAGCTTTCCCAAATAATCCAACTGTAGGTCAACTCCAAACCCTTATGTCATCAGTCATTCCCAATTCTTCAATCTAAAATGGGTTGGGTTGAGTTGGGTTGGGTTGGGCTGGGTTGGGGCGATTCACGAAGAGGGATAACTACGCTCGCGCGCACCTTTAATCGCAAAGGTAATTAGACATCGGGTATTCAACGTCCGACACATTAGTTAATATTTTGTAATAGAGTTCTATGTCAACTGCGTTAAGGGATCGGTAATGGCCAATATCAAGTTTGTGAAGGAAAATCAGGAAGTCATCGCAGCAGACGGAGCCAATTTGAGGCTCAAAGCTCTAGAAAACCGCATCGACTTGTACACGTTTTCGGGCAAGATGATGAATTGCGGAGGCTACGGTCAATGCGGCACCTGCATTGTGGAAATTGTCGAGGGAAGTGAAAACCTCTCGCCCCGCACTGATTTTGAGAACCGCAAGCTCAAGAAAAAGCCCGAAAACTATCGGTTGGCTTGTCAAACTACGGTCAACGGCCCGGTGAGCGTCAAGACTAAGCCGTAGCTGGGTTTCCCAAGGAAGGAAGAAGGAAGAAGGAAGGAAGAAGGATATCACGGCTTCGCGATCGGGTAAAAAGACTTGTCAGTCAGCGTAGTCGAAGGAAGGAAGAGGGAAGAAGAAGTAGACATTCTCCCGCTCTCCGCTTCTCGGGGTCTCCGAGGCTCTGAGGCTTCGAGGCTCCTTCTGTCTTCCAGTTTTCCTTTTGCCTTTGAGTGGTATCCTAGTTGTGTGTATTTTCCTATTTTCCGATACAGGCGGGGGTCTTCATGGAAGTTAATCAGCTAGGGTTTGTGGCAACCATTCTGTTTGTATTGGTTCCCAGTGTTTTTCTAATCATTCTGTACATTCAAACGGCTAGCCGTCAAGGTGGAAAAGAGTAGCAACTGCTGCTATTTCTTTCTGGCGAAAGCTAGTTGCAAAAAAAAAGCGCCAACAGTTTTTTACTGGGGCGCTTTTTGTTAACTGTTAAGGTTGAGAGTTTAGCTGGTAACTGTGCGGGCTAGCAAGACCGGACAGTTGGCGTAGACTCGCACGTAGTCTGATAGGGAATTTCCCAGGAGTCGATCGAGATCCAGAAAGTTTTTGGCAACATTGGGCCGCCGATCCGGGGAACCGATCACCAACAAGTCGGCATTCAACTCGTCTGCAATCTGACAAATTGCTTCCCCGGGCTTACCTGTGGCACTCACGCAGCGGTAGCTAATTCCCATTTGTTTGGCGACTGCTACTGCGGGAGCCAATACGGAGTCTTTTTCAGCATTTGCTGTTACATCTTCGGTATATTTTCCCGTCAAATCTTTGGTGACGTGTACTAGAATTATCTGCGCGCCACTCACTTCTTTGACGAAAGATAGCGCAAGCTGCAATGACTGTTTGGCAGATTCTGAGTTGTCGAGCGCTACCATGACGCGCCTGATTTTTTTGACGTAGATGTCGTCTTTTACTAACAGCATCGGTCGGGATGTTAGCTGGAAAACGTACTGGCTGACTGAGTTTTCCAAAATCGATTGCAGCCGTCCCAATCCCCGGGAACCCATAATCACTAAGTCGGATTGTTCTTCTTCTGCGACTTGACAAACAGTGGTTTTTGGGTCTCCCTGTTTGAGCCGGGGATTGACTTTGCTGGGATCTATTTTCAAAGACTGGACTGCTTGTGCTAAAATCTTGCCTCCTTCTTCCAACTTTTCAGCCATGCCGTCGGATGTGACTTGGGGCGGTACGACGTGCAAGACGGTGACAGAGCTTTGTTGCAACGAAGGGATGTCCATCAACATATTAAACATCTCTTCGCACAAGCCACGACCGGCGACAGCTACTAAAATTTTTTCTATCATGGTTGTTGGCGGTAAAAACGGTTGAGTTTTGTTGTGCGACGCTCTCACTAGGGCGTTGCTGCTCTAGTGGGTTAATGTTAAGCATAAGCCTGAAGTTTGCTTTATGATTTGTAGAAATGTAGCGTTTTGGAACAATTTGTAACGTGTTAGAGAACGATCGAACTCAACCAGAACTCGCAGCGGCTGGTGCTATTGAAAACCGGCCCGGGATGGACTCTGAGGGCTGGTTTGAATATTTGGTGCGAGTCTACCCCCACCATACTGACTACAGCGGTGCGGTTTGGCACGGGACTTATCTGACTTGGATGGAGGAAGCTAGGGTGGAAAGTTTGCGCTCTCTCGGCATCGAGTATGCAGACTGGGTGGCGCAGGGGTTGGAATTGCCCGTGGTGGAACTTTCGCTGCGCTACCACCGCTCTGTACAAATGGGTCAATCTGTGGCTGTCAGGACGCGGATTGCTGCTAGCGAGGGTGTGCGGCTGCTTTGGGATTACGAAATTCGATCGCCCGATACTCAAGAGTTATATGTGACGGCGCAGGTAACTTTGGTTGGTGTCGATCGCGACAAGGGCAAGATTATCCGTCAATTACCGCCGGCACTTAAGGAAGCTTTGAAAAGACTTTCTGTTAAGCCTTCAACCTAAGCTGCTGTTAACTATAAAAAATAGTTTTTGCAGCCCTGGTGACTTTTGAGTCAGATCGAATTCGGTTATATCGGAATAATACGAGAGTGCGAGTTCTTCAAGAGTTCGCTAGATATATAAGCCCGTGCCAGATCTTGAAGAGTTCGCATTCCCCAAAAAAGGCTTTTTACAAAAGTGAGATGCCCCCTGTCTTCAGCATTAGTGGGAACTTTTAACAATGTCAAAACAACTGGGATTGCCAGAACAAAATATTGAAGAGCAGCTCAATATTTTGGAGAATAATGAGTTAATGAACTCTGCCTTAAAAGCTGAAGAAAAGACAAGTATTGTTTCGGAAAACCCGGACAATTTAAAAACTGGTGAATTAGCTGACAGTCAAGGTGAAATTTGGGCAATCGTCTCATTGTCGGCGGCGCTGCTGGCCGTGTCCCTGGCAGCAATTTTTATTAGGTTGAGCGAACGGGAAATCGGCCCGAATGCTACTGTTTTTAACCGTTTGTGGATAGCAACTGCGGTGTTTGGACTGTGGAATGGTGCGGGGGAAGTGCGTCGCCGATTGTCTGGGAATGATGGTGAAGTGCGATCGACAAACTACACTCTCCGCGATTTCATGCTATTAACAGCCGTCGGCGTGGTATCTTCTGCTTCACTGGGTTTCTGGGCTTGGTCGTTGACTCAAACTAATGTCGCTAATTCAACTGTACTGCGAAATTTAACTCCTTTATTTACTACTTTGGGGGGATGGCTGCTGTTGGGAAGGCGCTTTGACACCAGGTTTTTACTGGGGATGGCGGTGGCTTTGGGAGGTGCAATTGCGATCGGCATGGACGATTTGCAAACAGCGGGAGACAATTTTGCTGGGGACATTGCTGCTTTGCTATCGGCGGTATTTTATGCGGCAAATCTGCTGATAGCAGAGCATTTGCGGACGAAGTTCCCGGCGACAACTATATTGATGTGGCGCTGTTTCATTGGCAGCATCTTGATTTTGCCCTTAGTTGTCCTGGCGGGCGATCGCATTTTCCCTAATTCTTGGCATGGATGGCTGGCTGTAATTGCTTTGGCCGTGATTTGTCAAGCTTTCGGCCAAGGACTTCTCATCCACAGTCTCGGCAGTTTGTCATCGGGTTTTGTCGCTCTTTTCCTACTGCTAGAACCAGTGATTACCGCGATTCTTGCCTGGATGCTGTTTTCGGAAAGTTTGAGCTTATTTAATTGGTTAGCTTTCTCGGTGGTTTTGGCTGGAATATATTTGGCAAAATCTAGCACTTCTGCCGATAATAAATAAAACAAACAGGACAATAAACTTAAATGCTTGCAAAATCAATTGACATCAACCCCTGGCATTACGACTTTAGTTTACTGCCTCAATATTTAGAAGTGTTGTTTGCTAAATTGCGAATTGCTGTGGTATTTGGTGGCAACTGCGATCGCCCAGACTCTGTGATTTACAAAACTCACAATCCCCGCTCTTGGAAGAGTTACGAAGTCGTCGCCCGCGAGATTGCCTCTTCATTAGCAGAAATTGGCTTCAAGCAAGTCTTTGTCATCCCTGACGACATGAACTTGCCGGAACAACTCAAACAACAAAAAATTCATTTAGTGTGGCTAAATACGGGCGGAGTCCAGGGCTACAATCCTGTTTGTCACACTCCCGCTCTGTTGGAAATGTTGGGAATGCCTTATATCGGTCACAATCCTTTAAACAGTTAAATTTTAGATAACAAACACGCTTTTAAACGGGAACTGGAATCAGTCGGAATTAAAACTGCTCCGTTTATGACTTGGCATCCTTCTCAGGGGATTTTGCAGCCTCAGAAGCACGAGCGTTTTGCAATTGCTTTTGGTGAGTATCAAGGGCCTTTTATCGTGAAACCCGTCTCCGGCCGCGCTTCGCTGCACGTTCATTTTGTAGACAAACTTGAGGGTTTATCTCGGGCGGTGGCGGAAGTTCATCGAGCAACTCACAATACTGCTTTAATTGAAAAGTATTTGCCGGGACGAGAGTTTTGTGTAGCGGTTTGTGGCTATGTTACTTATGCTAAAGGTGGTTTTACAAAAAACACGAAGCCTTTGGCATTTTCTACGGTAGAACGAGTTTTTGAGACGGAGGAACGCATCTTTACTTCTATGGATAAAAAGGCGATTACGGCCGATCGCGGGCGGTTGATGGGCGCGGAGGAACCTGAACTCAAACAGCAGTTGATTGAGTTGGCTCGCAAAATCTATTGGGAGTTTAGTTTGAACAGTTTGGTGCGGATTGATGTCCGCAGCGATGCTGATGGAGAACTTTATGTTTTGGAAGCAAATCCGAAACCGGATCTGAAACATCCGGGCGAAAATGTGACGAGTTTGGTTGCTTTGGGTTTGGCGGAATACGGGATGAGTTATAACGATTTAATTTTTAGTTTGCTGGCGGATAGGTTGGATTATTTGTTGACTCAACATATCGAGATTATTCCTCATATTGTGGATTTGCTTCGCTAATCGGACTTGCGCATAACATCTCAATGTATGGTGCGCAATGCGCACCTTACCTGTGGGGCTTTTGTAAACAAATATAAATTGTTTACCCAATTAAACACAGGCGCTAAACTTGTGATATTCTTGAGTGAGATAGCAATTTCTGGATGTCCCATTTTTGGGACAAGCATCAGGGCAACTCAATTTATATCAATTAAATAAACAAATGGAAGCATTACTTTTATTAATAGGATTTGCAGGCGGTGCATTAATCTGCTGGCTAATTTTGAATAAGCGGAATTCACGCAATTTGGTGCGGATGCAGGGTTCGCAGGAGGCGATATCGAAGTTGGCGTCGCAGTTGGATGCCAGAACTTCGGAATTGCGGCAAAAGGCGGAGCATGAAAATCAGCTAAATTCTGAAGTGTCTGAGCTGCAAAGTCGGTTGGAAGATGT